>QNFS01000266.1 GCA_003646415.1 Gammaproteobacteria bacterium | reverse complement strand
GACTACCGGGGATAATATCCGCCGCCAGTTGGAGGTGTACAGGAATGTTCTGAAACTGCTTTACCAACATGAGTTGCAAGCCTCTCTGGTGTTGCCCCCCTCCCACGTCAGCTACTGGATGATCATCCGCAACCAGGGACTCTACCCGAGATTTGAGCAGTGGAAGCGCAACCTGGTCAGGATCAATGAGGAGGTGGCCAGCGGGTTTTCCAGGGCGCCATTGCCTGTATTCGATTTTTCTGGAGCCAATACCGTGGCCATGTCGTCACCTCCGCAGAAAAACCAACCCGCCACATTCAATGAGGTATTCAGCGATGCCATGCACTTCAGTCGGCCAGTGGGCGATCTCATGCTGGACAGGGCGTTGGGCGCATGCGAGAACAGCCGTGGTGAGCTGTTTGGTTACTGCATAACCTCTGATAATATCGACGGGTTGCTGCAACGACAAGATTCGCTATTCAGGGCCTATGAAGAAGATAATAAGGACTGACGTCAGTGTTTCCGGCTATAAAGAGAGTGGACTGCACAGTGATAAACCCCGCGCGCGGTGATGACTTATGAAGCTTTTAATTCACATTGGTGTTCCAAAAACCGGCAGTACCGCCATCCAGGCTCATTTGGGGCTCAACAGTGGATGGTTTACGGAGCGCGATATAGCCATACCCGCCACCGGATATTCTGAGGGTTATGGTCACGTCCTGTTGTTTGAAGACCAGACCAACGACCACCTTGAGCGTCTGCAGCGGGAACTGGATGATCTGGAGCGCGGGGGCGCCAGGCAGGCGGTTATCAGTTGGGAGGGCCTGAACACATTCAATATATCCCAACTGAAGAATATAAAACGCCATCTCGGGCGGCGCCGGGTCGAAGTGCTGGCCTACCTGCGGGAGCAATCAGAGGTGGTGCAGTCGGGTTACCTGCAGGCGATCAAGCAGCGCCGCCAGAGACGCAGCCTTGCTGACTTCAATAACACGGCGAGAATCATAACGCCTCCCCATATCGATTACGCGAGCTTGCTCTCCCGCTATGCAGGGGTCTTTGGACGGGAGACTATCCGGGGCCGCATTTACGAGAGGGAGTTGCTGGCCGGGCAGAACATCGTGCTCGACTTTCTCGAGGCGATCGGCGTCGAGGCCGATGAAAATTTCATTCTGGCGCCCAATGAGCAGAATATGAGCCTGGATGTGGGCTCGGCCTTTGTTTTGAACGTGATGGATGCGTTTTTCAGTGACCAGGAGGAGCGGGATGACCTGGTGGACCTGCTGCTATGCCACATCGCCAGGGACGGCCCGGATGAAAAGTATTTTCTCAACGAGAGCAGTGTAGACTTGATCCGGCGACATTTTGAGATATCCAATGCCCGGGTGCTGCAGGATTTCGTGGAAACGGATCCGGGGCGTGACACCCTGTTTGCCTATAAGAAGTCCACATGGACGGCTGCTGCCGATTTGAGTGCACTGGGCGCCCGCAAACTCGGCTTTCTGTCCGGTAAGAATGGGTACCGAAGCTGGAGGGGACAGGCACTGGCCAGTGGCGAATTGCAAGTGATCGCCTCACCAGTACTTGGCTGGTCGACGCCAGAGCCGGAGGGTCTATGGACCAGGGGTGAGTTGTCACATCTGCGTTTTCGTCTCTGCCCTACCAGGGTATCAATTCATGCCAGGCGCCTTGTGCTGCGCCTGGAGGGGCATTACTTCGCCAATAATGAATCAAGCCGGGTTCTGGTTCCGGGCCAGGTGGAGCAGCGCCTGGAACTCAATGGCCATGCAATCGAGATTCCACTGGACACCTTTGATGACTATGGCTGTATTGATATCTGCCTGGGTCATGACAGCCCAACCACCCCGAAATCCCTGGGAATGAATAATGATGAGCGGGAATTAGCCTACTTCCTGCGCGGGGCGAGTTATACCGTGGAGCCCTGACAGGTTACCCCACTTTACTCACCCAGCCTGAAATACCAATTGACCGGATCCAGTTCATCACACTCGTTCATTCGAGTATAGCCGGCGCTGCCGAAGTACCGGAGGAAAAAGCGATTGTTTTCCTCGTTGGCGTTGGCCTCAATACACACCAGCAACGGCCTGTAGCGCTCAATGGTGAAGCCTTTCAGAACGCCGGGCTCAGACCCCTCTGTGTCGATGGAGAGAAAGTCGATATGGGAGATAGCCTGCTGTTCCAGGAGGTCATCCAGGGTGATGGTCTCTACCCGTCGGTGCTTGGAGCGTTCTACGGGCAGTTTCCACTTTTCCAACATTTCTGGATACATGGAAGAGAGGGTCGGAATCACAGCCTGGTAGAAATCGATCACGTCGCCGGATCTTTCGGTGACAGCGTAGTTGAGAAAGGTCGAATGCGGGCGCGACTCGCCCCAGGACTTCTGGTAAAAAGCGAGAGCGTCCACGCCAATACCGCGCCAGTCGAGTTCCTTGTCCAGGTAAAGCGAGGTGCTGTCCTTGTTGCCCCACGCAGCGCCGATATCCACGTAGAAGCCGCCACGCATATCGTTGAAAAATGATCTTATGATCTTCTCTTCGCCGAGTTGGGAGTACAAGTTTGCATCAGTTTTATTCATCACTCTTGTACCACTCTTCTCTCCGTCTTTTCCTCCAGGCTCTCTGTTCTGGCTGGTGAATAAAGCTCGTACAACCTCTGGTGATCATTGAAAAAGTTCCGTAGCACCCCCTGCACCACCTGGCTCGAGCAATAGGTTTTCAGGGCCGATGTCGCCGCAGTGGACATCTTCAGATACTGCTGCGGATTCCTGGTGACGTGCTCGAAACTGGCCAGGTAGGCATTGAGCAGCGACTCCCAGTCGATCCGGTGTCGCAGTGTGCGATAGTACTGACGCGGGTCGTGAGGCCAGTGGCTGGGTTCCAGGCTGGATTTGACGATAAAGGCGTTGTTTTCGTCTATGTAATCCAGCAGGGCGGTGTGCTGTGGCGCGATGGCGGGTACGCCGCAGGACATATATTCCATCAGGGGCAGGCATTGCCCCTCGCCACGGGAGGCATTGACCGTATAGGTGGAGCAGCGCGCCAGCGTCTTGTAAGCCGTGTCCGGCAGGTAGCCGCTGATGGCGATTACCCGACACTTGAACGGGGTCAGCTTGTACAGGTCGTACAGCAGTACCTCAATCATTTGCTCGGCATCATAGCTGGTGATTTTGATCACCAGGGTTGCATTGGGCTGTTCCTTGAAAGCCCAGCCAAAAGTCCAGATCAGGTCCATCCAGTTTTTGCGCCCATCCCTGGCGTTGAGAATAGTCGTATATATCACGCCATTGAGGGTCAGGTCCCGGGGCTCTTCCAACGGCGCCGGGATGTGACTCCTGCTCCGATTCTCGGGTGAGAAAAGCTGTAGATCCAGTGCGTCGGTGTCTATCAGGTAGCCATCGTTTACAGTAATTT
>QNFS01000265.1 GCA_003646415.1 Gammaproteobacteria bacterium | reverse complement strand
TCGTGATGGACGACTCGACGATGAGCTCAATCAAGAGCGAGTCGATCGCGAAGCTCACCACGATTAGCAGGCATTATAGAGCGAGCCTCGTTATATTCTGGCATCTTCTCTTCGCCGGATATGGACCGGGGCGCATAATCTCTCTGAACACTAGCTATTTCTTCCTACTCGCATCCCCACGGATGCTTAATCAGCTGGCTTCGCTGGGGGGTCAACTCAATATTCGCAAACCTCTGGTTTCGGCATACACTCAAGCGGTTGCGGCAGGAGAATACTCATACATCTTGCTCGATCTATGCCCCGAAACCCCTTCACCGCTCAGAATTCGAGGGAATATCTTCACGTATCCGGAGAAGCAGGTCGTCTTCATCCCAAAGATATGATGATCGCACTCTTTTCTTCGTATATGTATAAAACGTGACGTATGAAGTGTAGTGTAGTGTATTTTTTATCCTCCTGTACAATGTTATGATGCTAGTATTCGTGTCGTGTAGCGTGTTGTAATAAAAATATTATTCTGCGGCGGAAGGTTTTCTGAAGTATGAAAGAAGAGCTAATAATGTTGGTTACAGCCCACATCTGGAAAAGTGACCGCTACATTCTAATCTGTTTTTTTGCGCCGGACACCCTCCTCTCCCGCACTCCGCGCGTTTAACCTGTTGAACTTGAAAAGGGAGGGGGAGAGATAAGGAGTTCCCCACATGCGGCGGCGGCTCTTTGGTGAGCATTCCACGTCTAAAGAGACTCTCTAGCTTTACTTCATTGTTTCCTGGAAGATTCTCCAATGAAAGTCTTCACTCTCGCGAAACTGATCATCACAATCCCACTGTGTTTGGATGTGGATAGTCTCCCGGACGCAATATGTAGTGTGTGCGATTGCCAACCCGACTTCGGCGTGTTTTGTCGTGGAGAAGAGATTTCGGGGCTTATGTCTGACGAAACGCTTCATCTCGGAATGGATTTTCCGATCATAGACCTCCGGAGCAGCGAGGGTCTCCGGAAAGGGATGGTCCACTGCGAGACAGTCTTCGGCAGTACAAAAATACTTCTCTCCGGATCCGGAGTTCGCTGCGGGGAGCTCTTAACATACTCTTCTCTAACCTACTGCGATCATGAGGTATGCAGTGTGTTTTTTAGGAACGTCTTCTTTTCACTAGAGAGAATCCACGTACATTTCGCTATAGATTCCCACTCCACGTCATGTACATTTCGGTGTGAGTAAGAATACATGATGATCTTCAGATTCAATGTTGGGATGATGGAGACGGAGAAGAAGGAGAAGAAACGAGTTCGATCGCTAGCGCGACGACGACGACCAACAACTCAACGTCCATTTGGCCTTTTCCTCTTCCGACTCCGCGTTTTTTCAACGTCACCTCTCCGGCTCCGGATGACAACTCCACAAACTCTGAGGACGTTGAGGGGTTCAAGAGCTACGAGATTGAGGTGAGGCTGGAGCTCATCATTCCGCTATCGCTTCTAACCATCTCTGCAGCGGTTCTAGTCATCAAACGGCTCGTCAAATGGGTCCGGAAAAGATGTAGAGATAGAAATGTCGCTGGTGAGGACGTCGAGATGAATGTTTTGGGGGGAGAAGACGAGGACGAGTCGGAGTTACAACTTTACCCACCCCCCGTGGCCACTGCGACGTCATTCCTTCCCGGTTTCTGCCATCTATTCCAACAACGGCGAGGCGGTCGAAACGTTGTGTACATCCCTCCCCCCCACACTAGTCGCGGAAGAGGAATCGCGCGGGGGATGGAACATATCGAGCGTTCCATGACCGGAGCCATGACCCATCTCATCCCCCCGCCTCACGAGAGCTTTGACTCCTTGAGCGAGTTTCTGAAGAACAAACCCGAATCGGTCGCGGGGGCTGGTGGTGGAGATTCGTCCGAAACCCTCGTCGAAGTTGACATCGGGCAGGGGTATGCCTCCGGAAGTTCTTCCGGGAGTGGGAACTCGTCAATCTTCCCAGGTGGTTATAACGACGGGAGTAAGAAGAAAAGACGCTGAGTGAAAACAATAAAGACACAGCGTCAATCTTCCCAGGTGGTTATAACGATGGGAGAGTGAAAAACAATAAAGACAGTGTATTGTTGATTTGGTTATACGGCGAGGATTCTTTTTCGATTTCCAAAAAAAGTTCACACGTTGTAATGTACATACATGTTTTTATTATCGATGAACAACACGAGAGCATTCGTTGATGGCTTGATAAAAATAAAATCTTTCTACATCACATAACCAATATCCATTTATGTACAACGTTCATCTCTACAAAATATGAGTTACATCACATTATGTAACCATGCAATATCTATTTATGTACGACGCTCATCTCTACAATCAATATGAGTTATATTAATATAATAGACCGTCGCTGATGATGATACACTCCATCACCATTTTTGCCATAATTCCGATATCGGCCTGATCCACGGTTGGGTTTGGGGAGGTGATACAGGTCGACGGCTCGGAGGGTGTGAAGAAGGACGAGGAGAATAGCATTGACGGCACCTTGGGTCGGGTTCATACCTCCTTCCCAACGCTGGTTCTAGCCGGACTCCTATCTCGGTGTCCAACTCTCCATCACTCTTCGTAGTTGTCGCATGAATTTTGAATAGTTCCGGGGCCGCCGTATCAACATCATCGTGGGTAGGTGGATAGTTTGGAGGCGTCGGATCGGTTGATCGGCAAGCTATTTCCTTCTGAGAGGGGTTGGTGCATTTCCAGGATAGTTGATTGTATTCAGCAACCGAAATCAGAATCATTTTTTCAGCCATTTATAGTCAGATTTCGCTAACACAGATCTCTGAAATCTTTCTAACTAGGCGTGGAGATGAAGCTAACGCCGTACGTCTCTTGCGGAATGACACTTTCTTATCGATGATTGTATTGAGATTCTTCGAAAATCTTCGCAGATACGCTTTATCCACTTCGGAAAGCGTTCTCTCAGATATCATCTGAACGCAGCAGTAGTTGTACACGGCTTCCCCGATCGCGTCGACGATCTTTCTTCCTAGGATTTCCAGAGTTTTTTTCAGCTCCCTCACCGAGAATAAGTTACAATCTGCGAAAGCTCTGAGAAGCGGGAGAATCGAAGTGACACGACCTCTTCCAGCCATTAATATCACCCTCAATGACGCCTCCTGTCTCGACCTCCCCATTCATATGTATGGATCTGAACTCTATGTACTCGTGCGTAGCGATGCTTGCATGGCGTGGAATACAGATTGATGGCGGCAAAGATCAAAGGCGCCGCCCCACAGTCTCCCCCCGCCCCCCCCCCCCCCCCCCCAAAGTGCGTTCACAAACGGCGATTGTCGAGGTACTGCGTTCACGACTTGCGAAACCGCCCTATGCTACATCGTGTGTTTTGAGGTCGCGTTACCAAACTGCTGTTTTTGAACG
>QNFS01000264.1 GCA_003646415.1 Gammaproteobacteria bacterium | reverse complement strand
GAGTGGCTGTCACTGATGTCATTCACATCCGGCGCAGCGATTTCTACCTTGTAGCTGACCTCGTGATTACCGTCTACCTCGTCATCGCGCAGGCGCTGCACTTCGAAGTGCGGCGTCTCCAGGTTAGGGTTGGGTATTACCAGCATACGGGCTTTGGTGATTGTTTCAATTTCACTCAGGGCCGCGCGCTTTTCGTTCAGCAGGTAAGCCGCCACATCAACGGGAACAATTGCCCGCACTTCCACACTGCGATCCTTGATGGCCTCTTCTTCCATCAGGCGCAGGATGGACAGGGCCAGGGATTTGGTGTCGCGAATAGTGCCCTGTCCGGTACAGCGCGGGCATACAATGGCGCTGGTCTCACCCAGAGATGGACGCAGGCGCTGGCGTGACATTTCCAGCAGGCCAAAACGGGAGATTCTACCCACCTGAACCCGGGCCCGGTCGATGACCAGGGCGTCGCGCATGCGGTTTTCTACCGCGCGCTGGTTGCGACTGGACAACATATCGATGAAATCGATAACCACCAGTCCGCCCATGTCGCGCAGGCGCAACTGCCTGGCCACTTCATCGGCAGCTTCAAGGTTGGTGTTAAGTGCGGTTTCCTCGATGTCACTGCCGCGGGTAGCCCGGGCTGAGTTGATATCGATAGACACCAGTGCCTCGGTTGGGTCAATAACGATCGAGCCACCGGAGGGTAGTCGAACTTCCCGTTGAAAAGCCGTTTCAATCTGACTTTCGATCTGAAAGCGATTGAACAGGGGGATGTTGTCTTCGTACAGCTGAATGCGGCTCGTGTACTGGGGCATTACCTGCTTGACAAAATCACAGGCCTGCTTGTGTGCATCAGTTGAATCGATCAACACCTGGTCGACATCGTCTCGCAGGTAGTCGCGCACGGCGCGGATGATAACGTTGCTTTCCTGGAATAATAACTCTTTGGGTTTAACTTCTTCGCTGGCCTTGAAGATAGCCTCCCACAGTTGCAGCAGATAGTTCAGGTCCCACTGCAGTTCCTCGGCGGAACGACCAACACCGGCAGTGCGAATGATAACGCCCATGCCATTGGGAATCTCCAGGGCGTTGAGCGCCTCTTTCAACTCCGAGCGGTCATCACCCTCGATACGGCGGGAGATACCACCGGCTCTCGGATTATTGGGCATAAGCACCATGTAGCGGCCTGCCAGGCTGATAAAGGTGGTCAGGGCGGCGCCTTTGTTACTGCGCTCTTCCTTGTCGACCTGTACGACGACTTCGGTGCCTTCCTTGACGACATCCCGGATCTTGATACGGCCGCCCATATCACCCGGTTTGCGATAAAAGTATTCCCGGGCAATTTCTTTAAGGGGGAGAAAGCCATGCCGCTCCGCGCCAAAATCAACAAATGCTGCTTCCAGGCTAGGTTCAACCCGGGTGATTTTGCCCTTGTAGATATTGGATTTTTTCTGGATGCGGGTACGGTTTTCGATGTCCAGGTCGTACAGGCGCTGCCCGTCGACGATTGCTACGCGCAACTCCTCAGGTTGAGTTGCATTGATTAACATTTTTTTCATAGTGCCATTAGCCTTGTGATAGCAGGCCTGGCGGGGCAGGGAATCAGAGATAACATCGACCATAGGCCGATTTTAGGAGTTAACGTCCGGAAACCCTGTTAAAACCCGTGCTCTCGCTGGGTATGGTCGCCGGTTGCGCCGCTCCTGGCGCTCAGGTGTTCTGTCAACGCAACCGCCGGATATCCGGTGGTTGTTACAACGCCGGGCGCTAAAGTTTAGTGGTACTGTTCGCGCCTTTTTGCTAGTGTCGCAGCACCTTGGACCTGCGACGACGTCGTTATGTCTGTATATCTGATTCTTTGTCCCGGCAGTCCATGCTGCTCGGTTTATTTAACAGTCGACACGGCCTCTACAACAGGGAGGCGTGTTTCGCTCACTCTGTGGCCCGGGTGTCGACTTCCTTTTAGTCTGTGTGCAGTCGAACTGGCGGAACCTTGCGTCTCACAGGCAGGCCCAAACAATCGCCAGGGGGGTTACGTTTCACCGGCGCCGGTATCTGTCCACGGGCGGGTGTAACCACACGGCGCGGACTATAACAGAAACTGATAGAAACTTAAATGATTGCCATAACTTATGTCTGATAGAGCACAAAACCGCTCCACCAGCGGGGTGCGCCACCTGACTGTGGATGCAGATTCTTCCGGGCAGCGTATCGACAACTACCTCATACGCGAACTCAAAGGGGTCCCCCGCACACGCCTGTACCGCGCCATGCGCAAAGGAGAGATCCGTGTCAACAAGGGAAGGGTGAAGGCCAATTACCGCCTGGTCGCCGGCGACATCGTCCGTATTCCCCCTTTGCATCAACCGGCGCCGTCAGAGCCCCCGACAATTCCCCGCTATTGGGCAGAGCAATTGGCACGGCGGGTGATCTATGAAGACGGTGATCTACTGGTTATCGATAAGCCTTCAGGCCTGGCAGTACACGGTGGTAGTGGTCTAGGTTTTGGGCTGATTGAATGCTTGCGCCAAATGCGCCCACAGGATCGTTACCTTGAACTGGTACATCGTCTGGACCGGGATACGTCTGGTCTTATCCTGATTGCCAGACGGCCGGCTATTCTGCGGGAAATACACCGTCAGTTACGTGAAAAGCAAGTGGACAAGCGTTACCTGGCTTTAGTGGCGGGCAGTTGGCCAAAAAATTGTCGCGTTGTGGATGTCCCGCTTCAGAAGAATGTGCTGCAGTCGGGGGAGCGCATGGTGCGGGTTTCCCGAGAAGGCAAGCGTGCGGTTACTGAGTTCTCCATTGTGGAGCGTTTGCCCGGCGCCACATTGATAGAAGCCAGGCCGATTACCGGCCGTACCCACCAGATCAGGGTGCATGCACAGCAAGCGGGTTTCCCCCTGCTGGGTGACAACAAGTACAGCGATGAACGCACGGCGGCGTTCTGTCAGCAGATTGGTTTGAAACGCCTGTTCCTGCACGCCCGTTCCCTGAGTTTTTCCCTGCCGGATGTGGGACGGCTGGAGTTGCGGGCAGAGTTGGAGACTAAATTAGAAAATATATTAAATAAACTTCGTAACTAATTGTAATAATAGTAAATATAGTTTTTACGTGATGGCAGCTACCTGCAGAAGCTTTCTAGGAGTATTCCTCACGCTTGACGATCGCACGTAATAGCGGAGCGGTGCGGGTGGAGCCTCTCAAGGGCATGAAGTTCTAACCGCGAGAGGCTCCACCCGCACCGTGCAGCGGGATTCAGGGCTCCCAGGTGCCCCATGCAGCGAGAGAGGTTTTGCAGGCGCAGGAGTAAACCCCGGCGATAGGGTGAGGCGGAGGCGAGGATTATGTCCATGGTCGACACTGGGTTTTCCTGCAAATAAGTGAGAGAACTGATTGTATTTTAAAGATTTTTTTG
>QNFS01000263.1 GCA_003646415.1 Gammaproteobacteria bacterium | reverse complement strand
TGATCTGGCAGCTGGGCCTGCTGAATCTGCTCGGTTTCGGTATCGATCCGATGTCGATCCTGGTGCCGTTCCTCATCTTCGCGATCGCGGTCAGTCACGGCGTTCAGATGATTCGAGCCTACCGCGCCGAAATCTTTCTCGGACACGAATCGGTCCGGGCCGCCCGGAACAGCTTTTCGCAATTGCTTGTCCCCGGAGGTCTTGCGCTCGCCACCGACACCATCGGGTTCATCACCCTACTCTGGATCGACGTGGGCATTATCAGTGAGCTCGCAATCACCGCGAGTCTCGGCGTCGCCATGATCATTGCGACCAATCTTTTTCTCCTGCCAGTCCTCCTGTCCTACGTGAAGCTGCCGCCTCACAACGTGGAAAAACTCCAGTCCCGCGGCGAACATCTGCGCCCTCTTTGGAACCGCCTGGACAGGATCACCAATCCCGGTCCCTCCCTGGCCATCATTGCCGTGGCCGTGGCATTGTTTGCCTTCGGGCTCTGGAAATCGCAGGACGTGCAGATCGGCGACCTCGACTCGGGCGTGCCGGAGCTTCGACAGGACTCCCGCTACAATCTGGACGCCGCGGTCATCACCTCGAAGTTCTCCGTCGGAGTGGATGTCCTGACCGTCATTGTCGAAACAGTGCCGGATGGGTGCATTGAGCACGACGTCATGGATATGATCGCCCGCTTCGGCTGGCACATGGCCAACGTCGAAGGGGTTCAATCCGTCCTGAGCATCGCCTCCGTCGCCAAGGTGATCAATGCCGGCTGGAACGAAGGCAGCCTCAAGTGGCGCATGCTCCCGCGCGCCCCGCAGACCCTCGCCCTGTCGGTCACGCCGATCGAAACCTCCACCGGCCTGCTCAATGCCGATGGCAGCGTTCTGCCGGTCAACATCTACCTGGCCGATCATAAGGCCGAGACAATCGACCGGGTCATCGCCGCGGTCGACGCATTCCGCGCCGCGCACGACAGCGATCGACACCGGTTCCGCCTGGCCACCGGGAATATCGGGGTCATGAGCGCAACCAACCAGGTTGTCCGTGCCGCTCAGTTCCCCATGCTGATGTGGGTCTTCGCCAGTATCATCGTTCTGTGCATGCTTACTTTCCGCTCCTGGCGAGCAGCCTTCTGCATCGTCCTGCCACTCATGCTCGTTTCGGTCTTGTCTTATGCCCTCATGGCGATCCTGGGCATCGGCCTGAAAGTCTATACCCTGCCCGTGGCCGCCCTCGGCGTGGGCATCGGAGTCGATTACGGCATCTACCTGTTTTCGCGTCTCGAAAGCCGTCTCAAGCGCGGCGATTACTTCGAGGAAGCCCTGCTCAACGCCTATGCCATGTCGGGCACCGCCATCGTCTTCACCGGTGTGACCCTTGCCGCCAGCGTCAGCATGTGGATCTTCTCCGAACTGAAATTCCAAGCCGACATGGGCATTCTGCTCACCTTCATGTTCATCGTTAACATGCTGGGGGCGATCTTTCTGCTGCCCGCAATCGCCCGCTGGCTTTATCGGCATCACAAACGCAAGGACCCTCCGGAGCCTTTGGATGGTAACCCGGAAACCGGCTAGTTCTCACGATGTGCCCCCAAGGTACCCGCAGGTGAACTGGAATCAGGTCACGATCCTGGACAGTACCTGCTCGATACCCCCGTCGCGTTGCACGCTCGCCCAGCCGAAACGGCAGCTGTGAATCCGCACTACTGGTATCTGAGGAAGCGGCCCGCAAGCAAGGTGACCACCAGACCGAGAGCGGCCAGAGCGGCCATCTGCCAGTCGACTTGGGCAAATCCACCCCCGAAGCTGATCAACTGGTGCATGGCACTCATGGCCCAGCCGGTCGGAAGGGACATTCCGATCGCGCGCATGGTATCGCCCACGATCTCGAGTGGCCACCAGCAACCGCCCAAGGCCGCCATCACCATGCCAACCACAATTGAGATACCGAGCGTACGGTCCGGACTCGAGCTGACCGCGCCGATCAAGACTCCCAGCGCCGCACACATCCAGCTGTAGATCGCCAGGGTGGTCAGGATGAGCGGCAGGTTATGACCCACCTTGACCCCCAGGAAAAGTTGTCCGACCGCCAGGAGAAACAAGATCTGCACCCCTCCGACCAGGAAGCGACCGAAGATCTTTCCGAGCACCAGTTCCAAAGGTCGCACCGGGTAGGCGGCCAGACGTCTGATGATACCTTCCCGTCGCTCGATGGTGAGGCTGATCGCGCCAAAACTCAGGAGGTTGATCAGGAGATACATGACCAGGATTCCGGGAAGGGACTGCTGGTAACCCGCAGGTATGGGATTCCTCCCGGCGAACTGCGCGTCCAACTGAACCGGATCCTCCCTCTGGAGCAGTTCGCGCAACCCGTCCTCCGAAAACTTTGTTCCCGGCGGGTTTTTCAGCACGAACTCGACCAGGGCTGAATTGAGGCCGACCAGGGCTCTTACCAGCCGAACCTCGATCAAGGCGGCCGGCGGCCCGGCGCTGCCCTGCAGTTTGAAAAAGGAAAGCTTCACCTGTTCCGTGGCCAGTATTTCATCCGTAAAGCCTGCCGGTATGGCGATGCCCCGTTCAGCCTCGTCCCGTTCGCTTTCGCCGGCCAGCTGCAAGCCCCGGGCATTGAGTTCCTCCATCAGGAGTGTGCCCATGAAACCGGTATCCAGATTATCGATCAATACCCGGGGGGTGGGATTGCCGGGACTGTCTCTGCCCCCCCGGTTGGCTATGCCGATGACGGCGACAAAAGCCAGGGGCATGACCAACAGCCAGATGAATGCGGTCTTCTGCTTGAGCAGGAGCTTCAGGTCAAAGAAGCCGATCACGAAGATGTTCTTCAAGGTTTGCCTCCTTTGGAGATCAGACGATCCAGCAGAGTGACCGCGAGGAAGATCAGGACCATGCCGAGCAGACCAAGTTTGGCGCCGGCCATGATCCAGGAGACATCCCCCACCCCGTTTTCCAGGGTACGAACCGATCCGGTGAACCAATAAAGGGGCAGGTAGGGGCTGATGTGATCACGGATCAGCGCCGGAAGCGCCTGCACGGGCACCATGGTTCCCCCGACAAAGGCCTGGCTGAAAACGACGATATTCGCGACTACGGCGTGCTTCTGTTCGTCACCGGCCAGTGCCGCCACACATGCCATCAGGCCGGCGCTGAATACGGCGTAAGCCACACAAAGGACGACGATGGGCAGTGGATTCTGCCAGGAGATATTGAAAAGCAATCCCCCGCCACCAAGCAGGATGGCGGCACACAGCAACACAATGACCACGGCAAACAGCATCTTGCCAACCACGATGGGCATGACGCTCGGGCACAAGGTGCGGGTTCGTGCCAGGGTGTGCCGTTTGATCTCCTCGAACAAACTGTTACTCATCGCGATTGATCCGAGAAAGAGCATGAACATCGCGGTCATGCCCGA
>QNFS01000262.1 GCA_003646415.1 Gammaproteobacteria bacterium | reverse complement strand
TCGCCGGAAAACAACAGGCGATGACGGTGCTCGCCTTCTTCCAGTTCCAGTAAAATACTGGCCGAACCCAGGATATGCCCCGCATCGATAAAGGTGGCATGAATGCCCGGCGCCAACTGCAGGGGCTGGTCGTAGCGAGCTCGCCGACCAATGCATTCCAGACAGTTCAGTGCATCCATTGTGGTGTACAGTGGCTCAATCTTCCTTTTGTTGTTGCCATGGCGTCGCTTGGCCTTGCGCGCCTGGTACAACGCCTCTTCTTCCTGCAGGCCAGCCGAGTCCAGCATTACCAGCCGCGCCAGTTCCACCGAAGCCGCCGTGGTGATCAGTTCGCCTTTAAAGCCGCGCTTGGCCAGCAGTGGTATGCGACCGCAATGGTCGAGATGGGCATGTGTCAGCAACAGAAAATCAATGGACGATGGTTCAAAGCCAAACGGCTCGGCATTCTCCTCCCTGAGTTCTCGTCCACCCTGGTACATCCCGCAGTCGATCAGGATGCGCTTGCCGGCGCATTCGACCAGATGGCAGGACCCAGTAACATTTTGATCGGCGCCGTGGAATGAAATTTTCATATATTTTTCCTTTGAATCAGTGTGATTCTACTATAAGCCCAACATTGATATCTGACGAAGGGACAGCTCTGGGTTTTGTTCACCAGCGCCATTGCAGTATCTCCGGCATATCCTGGCCGTGTTCGGTAATATATTGCTGGTGTTCAACCAGTTTGTTGCGCATCAATTGTTTGAGGTAAGCGCCGTTTGAGCCCAGCTTATCAACCCGGTCGATGACATCGATGACCAGGTGAAAGCGGTCCAGATCGTTGAGTACTGTCATGTCAAAGGGCGTGGTGGTGGTGCCTTCTTCCTTGTAGCCGCGCACGTGGAGCTTATGGTGATTGTTGCGTCGGTAGGTCAGGCGGTGTATCAGCCAGGGGTAACCGTGAAAGGCGAAGACCACGTGCTTGTCTTTGGTGAACAGTGTATCGAAGTCCTGCTCTGTTAATCCACTGGGGTGTTCTTCTTTGGGTTGCAGGGTCATTAGATCGACAACATTGATGACACGAACTTTCAGCTGAGGGACGTGTTCACGCAATATTTTTACCGCGGCCAGGGATTCCAGGGTGGGCACATCGCCGGCACAGGCCATAATAATGTCGGGCTCACTGTCGGCATCGTTACTGGCCCACTCCCAGATGCCGATCCCGGCTTGACAGTGTTTAATGGCCGCTTCCATGTCCAGCCACTGTACTTCGGGTTGCTTGCCGGCGACAATTACATTGACCCGGTCGCGACTTTCCAGGCAGCGCTGGGTAATACACAGTGTGGTATTGGCATCCGGTGGCAGATAGATGCGCACGATACTTGCCTTTTTGTTGACCACATGATCGATAAATCCGGGGTCCTGGTGTGAGAATCCATTGTTGTCCTGCCGCCAGACATGCGAGGTAAGCAAAATGTTCAATGAGGCGATCGGTCGTCTCCAGGGAATATCCTTACTGACCTTGAGCCACTTGGCGTGTTGGTTGAACATGGAGTCAACAATGTGGATAAAGGCCTCGTAGCAGGACAACCAGCCGTGCCGGCCGGTCAATAAATAACCCTCCAACCAGCCCTGGCAGGTGTGTTCGGAAAGAATCTCCATCACTCGACCGTCCTGCGCCAGGTGATCGTCATAGTCATAGGTCTCCGCTTCCCAAGTCCGGTTGGTGACATCAAGCAGTGCCCCCAGCCTGTTGGAAACGGTTTCGTCCGGGCCCATCACGCGAAAGTTCCGCCTTTTTGCGTTGAGGGTCATCACGTCACGCAAGTACTCACCCATCCTGCGCGTGGCCTCACCGATTGCGCCACCAGGTGTGGGCACAGTCACAGCGTAATTGCGATAATCGGGCAGTTTCAGGTCGTGCAACAACAGGCCACCGTTGGCGTGCGGGTTGCTTCCCATACGCCGTTCGCCAACCGGCGCCAGTGCTGCCACTTCCTCTATGAGTTGGCCGCGGTCATTAAATAACTCCTCCGCTTGATAACTCTTCATCCACTGTTCGAGAATGCGAATATGTTGTGGTTTTTCCGCCATTTGCGCAAAAGGCACCTGGTGGGCGCGCCAGTAGTCTTCGACTTTTAGTCCGTCAACTTCTTTTGGACAGGTCCAGCCCTTGGGGGTGCGCAGAATAATCATCGGCCAGCGGGGCCTGCTGAACTTGCTGCCGCCGCGGGCCTGTGTTTGGATGCTATGAATTTCGTCCATGATTGTATCCAGTGTCGCAGCCAGAGCCTGGTGTACGGCTTGCGGGTCAGAGCCCTCTATCAGGTACGGTTTGTAACCGTAACCGCGAAACAGATCCAGCAGCTCTGTAGGACTGATGCGTGCCAGCACCGTTGGGTTGGCGATTTTGTAACCGTTCAGGTGCAGGATAGGCAATACCGCGCCATCGTATTGCGGATTGAGAAACTTGTTGGAATGCCAGGCGGCCGCCGCGGGGCCGGTTTCCGCTTCACCGTCACCGACCACGCAGGTGACGATCAGGTCAGGGTTGTCAAACGCCGCACCGAAGGCATGACTGAGCGAGTAACCCAGCTCGCCACCCTCGTGAATTGAACCCGGGGTTTCCGGGGCCGTATGGCTGGGGATGCCGCCGGGAAACGAAAATTGTTTGAACAACGCATGCAGGCCCGCTTCGTCCCGGGTGATGTTCGGGAACAACTCACTGTAGCTGCCCTCCAAGTAAGTACTGGCGACGATGCCTGGTGCGCCGTGACCCGGGCCGGTGATATTGATCATATTCAGGTCGCGCGCCTTGATCACCCGGTTGAGGTGCGCATAGATCATGTTCAGACCGGGGGTCGTGCCCCAGTGGCCCAGCAGGCGCGGCTTGATATGATCGAGGCTTAGCGGCTGTTTGAGCAGGGGGTTGTCCCTGAGATAAATCTGGCCGATCGACAGGTAGTTGGCCGCGCGCCACCAAGCGTCGATCAGGCGCAGTTCATCAGCCGATAACGGACGCTCTCCGACGGTAAAATTGGATGCGATCATGCTGAAACTCCCTGTTGGGGTTTGTAAAAAATATGGAAACTATGCGCTACCATCATCATGATGATGCGCCGATCAGGCAGTTTTTAAAAGGGACAATGGGCGTAGATTTACGTTATATTGATCGCCAACCTCTTCAAAGTTCTGTTGTGAGCGCATTGTGAACAAAAAGCCAATCATTCGGGTAACGCTGGTCCTGCTGGTCGCCGCGTTGATAGCGGCCGGGCTGTGGCGGTTTTATCCCGGGTTCGACAGTTCGAATGAAAACCAATTGGTTTTATATGGCAACATAGACATTCGAGAATCTTATCTGGCCTTCAATAACAGCGAACATATCGATCGCCTGCTCGTTCAGGAGGGTGACCGGGTAACTAAAGGTCAATTGCTGGCGACCCTGCACCGGGAGCGTTTTCGAGTCGCAGCGGCCGACGCGGAGGCCCGTGTGATGGCG
>QNFS01000261.1 GCA_003646415.1 Gammaproteobacteria bacterium | reverse complement strand
GGTTACTGGCACAGTAGAAGCTACCTGTCTGCTTAGGTGCTCCTTTTAAGCTAGTGAGTTGGTTGTTGTCACAGTAGAAGCTACCTGTCTGCTTAGGTGCTCCTTTTAAGCTAGTGAGTTGGTTGTTGTCACAGTAGAAGCTACCTGCTTTCTTAGGTGCTCCTTTTAAGCTAGTGAGTTGGTTGTTGTCACAGTAGAAGATACCTGTTTTCTTAGGTGCTCCTTTTAGGCTAGTGAGTTGGTTACTGTCACAGTAGAAGCTACCTGTCTGCTTAGGTGCTCCTTTTAGGCTAGTAAGCTTGTTGTAGCTACAGTAGAAGTTACCTGTCTGCTTAGGTGCTCCTTTTAAGCTAGTGAGCTGGTTGTAGCTACAGTAGAAGTCACCTGTCTGCGTAGGTGCTCCTTTTAAGCTAGTAAGCTGGTTGTAGCTACAGTAGAAGTCACCTGTTTGCTTAGGTGCTCCTTTTAAGTTAGTCAGCTGGTTGTTGTCACAGTAGAAGTTACCTGTCTGCTTAGGTGCTCCTTTTAAGCTAGTGAGTTGGTTGTTGTCACAGTAGAAGTTGCCTGCTACCGCTGTAAAGCCCTTAGCTTTTAGTGTTAGCCATTCGTTCCAATTATATACGCTGCCTTGGTAAGTCATGAGCTATTTCCTTTTTTTTCTTTTTTTCTTTTTAGTTAGTAGAACTTGCCCTGCATGGGCTTGCTTGTGCTTGCTAGCGAGCTGACAGGCATTAAGTTGACGAGCCTGTCCCATGCTTGTAAGTTAGTTTTAGTAGGCTCGCCATTGTGCCCTTGATTTGGCTTGTTCGCTTTTGGTCTAGTCATTAAGTTATGCACGGTGACGCCCGTGTTGTTTAGTCTGAATGCATCGCAGATGCGCATTGTTAGTAGCGCCCTAGTGACAGTACATTCGGGTAGCTTGCTTATTTCGTTGAGTGTACGGTACTCTCGCTTGTACAAGTACAGGAACTTGATAGCCCCTACTTGCTTGCGCTTGATTGACATGTCTGGGTTGTCGTGTGTTACTTTGAAGCCTTCGTTTGCACCGTCAGCCATGTCTGCTAGGCTGCTGTAGCGGGTGCCTACGTTGGTGTCGAAGTGACTGCGCAAGCGATTACTTACGATGCTCCTGGATAAACCGGTTAGTGTTACCAGCTCGTCGACTGTGTGTCCGTCGTAGCGAACGGTGCGCCCGTTTACCTTTTTCTTGATAGGTTCTGATGCGTCGGTAAAGGCAACGCTGTGGTACTTGAGGGATTTAGTTCTTGGCATGATGAAGCTCCTGTGTGCTCGTGCTCGGGCTCGTGCTCCTGTGTGCTCGTGCTCGTGCTCTTTCTGTGGATGTAGTCAGCGCTTGCTAGTCGTTCATGAAGTCAATTAGTGCAAGGCTCGATGCTGCTTTGTTGTAAGTCTTAGCGTGCTTAAACAGTAGGCATATAACCTGGTTTTTGTTTAGTAAATAGCGATTGTTTTCTTCTTTTATCTCACCAAGCGCTGATAGTATAGCTAAGTTAGATCCGATGCTTCTTACCAGCTTTTTATGGGAGATAGCGAGTATTTCTGATACTAGGATACTTGGCACTGCAGTCTGTCTTGGTTGCTGCGCTTCTATGTCTTTCATAAAAGCTTGCTCTATTGCTAGTTGAGTAGTCATGGCTGGTTAGTTCCTTTTTGTTAGTTAGTTGCTTAGTTGCTTAGTTGCTTAGTTGCTTAGTTGCTTAGTTGCTTAGCTGCTTAGTTCTTTTTGTGCCTAAACCGCTTGCCTGGTCGGCTAGGGTGCTCGCATTGTGTCTTGGTTACCTGTACGCACTCAGCGATGTAAGCGTGTATCGCAGGTGGTACCTCACTTTCTTTGTAGGCTGTGTGGTAGTGCGTTGTAGCGTAGGTCTTAGTGGCTACTTGTTCGTGCTGCATGACGTCTGAGAGTATTTCCTCGGACAGTCCTGTGCCGTGCTCTTGCTTAGCACGCTTCTTGCTAAGGTAGCCTACTGGGCAAGCTTGGTTATCCTGCTCTAGTACTGACAGTCTTGCCGACATGTCGTCTTCGAGGGCGTTTATTAGTGACTGCTGCTTTGCTATAGTATCTAGTAGCTGCTCTTTGCTGTCGTCGTTATCGTCGTACATGAACGGGTTCCTTTTTAGTTACTTGGGTTTGGTATTGTAGCAGATAGTGGGCTTAGTTGCAAGTCCCCACTTTGCTTGTGAGGTAGGCGGGGCTTAGGTCTTGGGCTTATCTAGTTCAACATCTTCTTAGCGTCGCTAGTGAACCATTCACTTCTTATCTTGAAGGGTTCGCAGGCTTTGTGCAAGGCTACTTCATCTTGGTACTTGTCTAGCACAGCTTGCCTAGTAAATACTAACTTAAGGGCATCGGGGTTGCCTATGTTGAGTTCTTTGATTCTTCGCTTAGGGTCATTAGATATACCTATCTTAAGGTTGCCTGCTTTGTCTTGTACTGCGTACACAAACCTTACGGGTAAGTTATCAAAGTCGAAGTCATCGAGGGCTTCTATGATGCTAATTAAGCTAGTAGCTTGTACAGCTTCTGCTTTTATGTCTGTTAAATTGGGGTTATTCATTTTAAACAAAACGCACAGTAGCTGGTTTTTGTTAAACTGGTAAGCAGTGAAGATTGTACCGCGGTACTCCTTCTTCTTAGTCTTTAGTGGTCCGAACTTTCGCAGTAGCTTAGCGTTACCTTTTACTTGAATAACTAGCTTGTCGTGCTTTATTTTCAGCTTCCTAGCTAGTATTTCGCTAGATACAGTTAGTTCAGTAGTTTTCTTTGCTACGTTTTTGCTACTCATGGTCGCTCCTTAGTTCATTAGTGGTATGTCTACGCTTGCTAAGACAATGCCTGCGAAGCCAATAGCACACATCGCTGCGCAGAACGCTCTTAAAACCCTTAAAACTAAGAACTAAGCTAGGCTTAGCTCTTAGTACCCATTTCTACTTTGGTTTTAGGGCTTTATGGTCTTGTATTTAATCAAACACCAGCGCTACCCTTAGGTCATAAGAGTCAAGCTCAGCTTAGCTCTTACGGTAGCGTTTTAGCATAGTGATAACTCCTTACCTCCTTAGTTCCTTAGTTCCTTAGTTCCTTACTTCCTTAGTTCATTAGTTCCTTAGTTCCTTAGTTCCTTAGTTCATTAGTGGTATGTCTACGCTTGCTAAGACAATGCCTGCGAAGCCAATAGCACACATCGCTGCGCAGAACGCACCTGTTAGTAAGTCTTTCATAGGCTATTTTTCTCTTTGTTTAGGGTTTTAATTTCTTGGGGAGTGGAAGCTTAGTTCTTATTTATCTCTGTGTCTAGCTCTATTTTTGCTGTGTTTTATAGGTGTATTTGCTTGCAAGTCCCACTCTGCTTGTGGGCTTAGCCTCTTAGCTAGGTAGCTACCTAGCTACCTAGCTACCTAGCTACCTAGCTACCTAGCTACCTAGCTACCTAGCTACCTAGCTACCTAGCTACCTAGCTACCTAGAGAATAG
>QNFS01000260.1 GCA_003646415.1 Gammaproteobacteria bacterium | reverse complement strand
GTCGGCATAGGCCGTGTCTCCGATTGAAACCCTTTCCAGGCCCTGAGGGGTTGTCTCCCTGCTCTCCCTGATGAAGGGATAATTGTATTCCGAGTCCAGGTCGTACTGAAAGTTGAACTGTGTCCCGCAGGATGGGATTTTTTCGACAGAAATCCCGTCCGCAGAACGGCTGAAAAGGGTCTCGGTATTGTCAGGCCCTGTGATGATCGATGTGTAGGCACCAATCGAATCGGTGTAGTCCTGGTAGTTTGTCATGTTGCCTTCACCGGTTGTAACTGTAACCTGTATGGATCCACTACCGTCGATTGTACGGGAGTATTCCCACACCCCACCGGCCTCATCAGCAACGAGGGTAACCCTGCCGTTTCCGTCAAAGGTGTGCTCGAAGCGATTGCCGACAGGTTCGATTTTAGCCGTCATCAGGCCCTGCGGGTCGTACTCGAAAATGAAGCGGCTGCCGTCCGGGTTGACAATGCCGGAAAGAAAATTGTCTTCGTCGATGATCAGGTTTGTTGTTATGCCGTGGGGCGAGGTGATGGACACCGGTCGTTTATTTTCATCCCTGGAAATAAAGGTTCGGTTGCCGAATTTATCGATGACGGCGGATAAATCACCGTCCGTATCATATTCAAATGAATAGAGAGGGATGCCGGAATCCAGATCGATTGTTTGCAGGTGAATCCCGGTATTCGCCATGACATGCCCCTGAGTGGGGCCTTCTGCAAATATGGTGCTGCCCTCCATGACAGCCTGGGAAAAGGCGGATGGATGGGAGACCTTTCTGATAAGATGGTTGGTCATATCCGCGATATAAAGACTGCCGTCGCTATCTACGGCTACGCTCGAAGGATGCCGGAATGATGTCTGTGTTGCGGGAACGGTAGTCGAACCACCGTATTGGTATATGCCGTTGCCGGCGATTGTGGTGATGATCCCATTGCTGGACACCTGGCGAATTCGGCTGTTGGTGTCATCGGCAATATACACGTTGCCGGCTCTGTCCACAGCAACACCGCGCGGATTTCTAAGGCGCGCCAGATCAGCGGGTCCGCCATCACCTTCATGGCCAAACATATCCGACCCGGCAAAGGTTGAAATGAGGCCCTGTGCATCAACTTTGCGGATGCGGTGATTGCTCATGTCGGCAATATACAGGGTCCCATCGTCATGAACGGCAATATCGGATGGATTCCAGAGAGATGCCTGGACCGCGGGACCGTTGTCGCCACGGAAGCCGTAAACACCGTTTCCCGCAATGGTGGTAATAATTCCCTGGGGGTCCACTTTGCGGATGCGGTGGTTGAACGTATCGGCAATATACAGATTCCCCCCACCGTCCAGGGCAATGTCATACGGCTGATGAAGCCTGGCCAGGGTTGCCGGTCCGTTGTCACCGCTGTATCCGGATTCACCTGTTCCGGCGATGGTCGATATGATGCCCTCCTGATCTATTTTTCGGATTCTGAAGTTCCCGGTGTCGGCGATATATATTTCGCCAGCATCGTTTACGGCAACACCATAAATTCTCTGGAAGGAGGCATTCTCGGCGGGGCCTCCGTCGCCATCGAAGCTCCACATACCATCACCGGCAATATCGGTGATCATGCCGTTGGTGTCCACTTTGCGTATGCGGACATTCCAGCTGTCGGCAAAGTAGACATTGCCTTCGCGGTCTACGGTAACGTCATAGGGGTACTTGATGGCGGCATCCAGGGCGGATTTGTTGGTTCCGTTGTATCCTCCCCATCCCATACCCGTGATCCTGCTGACGGTGCGAATATTGTTTGCAGTTGTTGTCCCGTCACCCTTGTGCAGTATCGACGTATCCTGCAGGTTCAGGTGGTGGTGAATCGACAGGGACCAGCCCTCGGCAAAATCGTTAGACGTTTTGCTGCGGGGTGGATGGACGATAATCTCGCTTTGTTTCCACAGAACAATTTCCTGGCGGGCGGAGATTTCGGTGGCTTCAATGCCCGGCTGGGCAAAGGCCCGGTCGAAAAGGCCGGCGCGGTAGTAGACTGCATTATAAACGAACCCCACTCCGGCATGGGCTATCACCGGGGTGGACAATGTCTGGCCCAGATAGTCGGTTCCGTCCCAGTAGAACTCGGCACTTAATTCAGGATCCGGATCAAACTCCCTTGTTTGAAGGTTTCCGGCTATATTCAGACTTACGACAATCCGTTTGAGGCTTTGCGGGACGGTTGCACCACTGGCCGGAACTGAAACCATCGTCTTGTAGCCGTTTACCCGGTTGCTCGTGTAGTAGAGTCTCAGGCCGGTGCCCGGCACAGGGATATCCTCGTGAATGATGCGGCTGCGTTCTTCGACAAATGAACCGCTGGATCGTTTGCAGTCCTCGGCGCCGGGAAGCTGGCGGTCTGCCGTCATAATGCTGGAGGCGTTGGGGCGTTCAGCGTCGCGCGGTGTCCCGGCGGGCAGGTTGAAATCTCCCGGGGAAAAATGGGTCAGAGACATACGCCAGAAAGTTGAACCGGGCGGGTATTGTTCGGCATCTTGGAGGCCGGCAATTTCATCTGCGAGCAAGCCGTCGCGGTTCAGATCATCAGCCTGTCCATCGCCATCGGCATCCAGGGCGTCCGTAATTCCATCCCCGTCAGTGTCCAGAAGCATGACGACGATACCGTTGTCGACCGGTATCCACACGCCCCTGTCCCGGTTGTAGAACCCGGCAGGGATAATTTCACCCACGTCGAATCCCAGGAAATTGTCCACCCAGGTTATGACCGGTTTTTCGAAGCGGACATTCCGGGCGCCGTCCACCGAAAATTCTGCACAATAAGTGTAAGCAGAGTTGGGGGGCAGTTCGGCGGGCATTGATTTCAGGGTTGTGTACTCCGTGGCTCTGACTGTAATTGTGCCAAGCTCCTGGACATCGTTGCCATGACTGTCAACGGAGAATGCACGGTTGTCCCCCATCATGATCAGGGTACAGGCACGTGTTCCCGAAAGGTCTGAAATTCGTGAACTTTGATGGCGGAGAATAGTATGCGGGTTTCCATCGAATTTCACTACGGTATAAGCTGGGTCGGCTTTGATCATGCTGACCCCCCCTACCATAGCCACATCGTTCCAGGGAACGGGTATGCGGCGCTGGACTTCGATATAGTCCTGTTTTCTCAGTACTATGGTGATATTTCCGCCGCCTTCCACCGGAATTGAATAACGACCATCCAGGCCGGTATAGGCGGTTCCGTATTGGGGGTGATCCAGAATGGTTACGGTGACATCTTCAAGAGGATTCTCTGCGACATCCTGCACGATTCCGGTAATCACCGAAAATTGTTCGGGGTTATACGTCGGAAGGGTGGCGTCCACAGGAACCATATCCTGGTATTGTTTTCCAAAAGATCCTTCGGGTTGAGGCTCCGGTATTGCAGCAACCATAATGCGGGCTTGAGCGCCTGAAGATCCTGATGAGCCGCTTGCCGTAAGGCGGTAAACGGTTGAGTGCTCCGGGTAAACGGTGATCGATCCTTCCGGCAGGACATCGCCGATGGCGTTGTCAATACT
>QNFS01000259.1 GCA_003646415.1 Gammaproteobacteria bacterium | reverse complement strand
TGCTGATGGTCGCTGGAGCGTTGTCGTTCGCATTCCACTTTCGGTTGTGGTCCGGGGTCAACAGGGCATGGATGCCTGCTACTGCGCGGTTCAAGGCGAGGATCACGCGACGGTTCTCCGGCACAGCCGATGTGGAGGAGTTCTCCTTTGACGATTGGCGGCCGGGAGACCGGCGAACGGATGGCACTCTCTCGCTGTTCAGGAATCTCGAAACGCGTTCGATCCTCGCCACGTTCATCGCAACGATGGTGTTCACGATGGTCGGCCTCGCCGCGCTGGGCATCTACACATCCGTTGCTGGCCTGTCTCGCCAGGGATTCTTCCAGGTACTCAGTGCGCATACCGGCACAGGCTTCGCAACCGTTCCATCATCGGAGCTGGTCCAGTGGACCGGCCTTGCCTTCGGAGGGATGGCCATTGCAATGGCTCTTGGAGGCATGGCTTCGTCGACCGCTGGCGGAGTCAAGGCGCTGCGTGTTGGCTTGACGGTCCGTGCGATCGCAAACGAGGTGAAAGGCGATCTCCTCCCTGAGGGGGCTCTCGTTGGTACCGGGTACTACCAGTTCGGCAGACGCAGGCTCACCCCTGCGGTTGCTCGGTCCGCCATGGTCGTGTCACTTCTGTTCGTTGCACTGTTCCTCGTTGGGACGGGTGTGGCCATTGGATACGGGGTCCCGCTCGGGGAGGCTCTTTTTGAGTCTGTGAGCGCCGGTGCGAGCGTTGGGCTCTCCGTTGGTGTCACGTCTCCCACCATGCCTGTGTTGCTCAAACTCACCTACATCGTCCAGATGTACCTTGGCCGCCTCGAATTTGTTGCCGTGTTCGCTCTGATCGGCTTTGCGTACTCCATGGTGCGAGGCCGATGATGCGGGTGAGGGTCATAATCGGCGTGGCGGTGATGGTGGGGGCGATGTTCGCCAGTTCATCTCCAGTCCAGGCCGTGACCGTGTCTGTCGTTGAGCTTCTCGCAGACGGCGAGAGTTTCTCTGGTCAGGAGGTGACGGTCGTTGGGGAACTCGTTGGGGACTATGGATTCCGCAGCGATGGCAGAGTGTGGACCCAACTCAACAGCGACTCTTATGCCATCAGGCCGATCGTGGAGGGTGGGCCTCTGCGTGGGTCCAACATCGGCCTCGGTATCCGCATGCCCGCCGACGTCGTCCAGGATCTCGACCCGCCCGGACGCTACCGCCTGGTCGGCCCGGTCGTGTCCGTCACCGGGGTGTGGCGATACCACGACGCTCAGCGTCAGGGCGAGAGCTTCCTTGATGTCACATCGGTGGTTGTTCAAGCACCCGGTCGCGATCTGGCTGAGCATCCGAACTGGGGCGTCTACGCTGGTGCCCTCGCGTTCGCAGCTATCGCGGGCGTCGCGACGGTTGGCTACATTCGCGAGCGGGACACGAAGTAGGAGCTTTCCGCATTCCGCTCTCCGCGAGGACTCGTGTCACAGATTCTGGCGGAACGCGGAACGCGGATGGCCGACAGCGGTCAACTCGAGAAGTTCTGCACGATCTTGTTCGATAGCTGGCCCTCGGTCAGGGCACCAGTCACGATTTCATCAACGACGCCATCTGCACCGATGAACACGGTCGTGGGCATCGCCACACCTCCGAAGGCGGTGTACACGACGCCCTGTGGATCACGGGTGAGCAGGTAGGTCACGCCGGTGTCTCCGATGAGGTCATCAGCCGCACCTGCGTCATCCTGGAGATTGACTCCAATGAACTGCACCTGGCCATCGGCTGCCTGGTTGACTGTCTCGAAGTCCGGCATCTCCGCAACGCAGAACGGACACCATGTTGCCCAGAAGTTGAGAACGATGGGTGTCCCTTCGAACTGTGCAAGGGTGACCGGATCGCCGTTGAAGGCGACCATGTTGACCGCCGGAGCGGGAGCCCCGACCGCGGCGGTCCCAACGGCTGTTGCGGCATCAGGGGAATCTGCGGGGTCAGGGATCAGAGAGATCAGTCCGACGAGTACGACGACTCCGACAGCTCCAATAGCGCCCCACTTCAACCAGCTTTTTCGCTTCTGACGCTTCGCCGCGGCGATGCGCCCCTCTTGCCTTGCGGCTTCCTTCTTCGTATCGTTCGCAGATCGTGCCATGGTGGTCTCCTGGTTTCAGTTGATCTCTTGATTGGATGCGGCGTGCTGTGCTGGTGCAGGCTCGCCAGGGTCGGTTGACGCGGTGTTCGTGGCGATCTTCTTCCATACGACAGCAATGATGATTGCCGCGACTATGACTCCTGCGGTGAGCACGATCGCTTGCCCGTATGTGCCTGCAAATCGCTCGATCGTTGCGGTGAAGTCACCGACGAAACCGACGACTGGGTCATCATTGAGCGTTGTTGCGTCGCCGAACTTCACCCTGGCCCAGTAGTAGGTGAGGTACACGCCTGCGAATGTGAGCATTGCCCCGGTGATCCAGTGCATGTACGGCATCATCTTTCGGACGCCTCGCACGAGACCGTCCCGTAGGAGTGCAGCCCCGGCCGAGAACAGGATGAGCATGATCGCCATTCCGACCCCGTAGGCGGCGAGGACGATGAGCGCAGATCCGGTGCCTTGTGTCGCGAGGGAGGCGCCGACAACCGCGAGGAAGACCGGGAGGGTGCATCCGAGCGAAGCCACCCCGTAGCCGATACCGAAGATGAACATCGTCTTTGGTTGCTTCGTCTGGCCGGGCGTGACAGGGCTGGCGATCGTGATCGAGATCTTGTGTCCCAGCAGTGTGGCAAGGCCAAAGACCACGAGGGCAGCGCCCAGAGCGATGCCAGCAAAGGGGATGAATCGCACGATCCTCGTTGCCCCGTAGGTGATGGGGAGCCCAACCGCGCCGAACACCAGGAGGAATCCGGCGGTGACCATCAATCCTGTGAGGAGGCCCTGCGCCATCCGGTTCGGGGCCGATGGAAGCTGATCCTCGTTCGCCCCGACGTAGAACGACAGATAGGCCGGGAGCATCGCAAAGCCGCACGGGTTTATCGTTGACAGAGCTCCGGCCGCGAGCGCAAGTGTGATGGGTCCTAGGTCCATAGGTCACTCCCTGTGTCGTGCGACGTCAAGTTATGGAACCTCACGATGCGTCGACCAGGTCTGTGTCGGGGCGGAACGCCGCCCATGAGAACCAGAAGGTGCGAACGAACGTGATCGGGTCGAGCGTCGTGCCCTCGAGGGGCCCATCAACTGCCTCACCGAAGATGTTCCAGGTCGAGGAGGTCTGGTCGTCGATGTAGGAACCATCCTCAGAGGTGAACGTCAGCTCCTGGCCATCAGCGACTGAGGAGAACACGCCGACGGTACCGACGTCCTTTCCGTTCGAGATATCGCTGGTGTCGAGTGCTGAGGCCTCTCCCGATTTCCAGAAGATGACGATCGGTTCACCATCGAACTCTCCAGCGGTGGCGGACGATCCCGAGTCATCGCTCAGGATATCGAGTGACCAGGCAACGGCGTCTGTCGCGGTCTCCATCGCCACGATATTCTGCATGGCCTTGGCCCTGACATCAACGTCGCCGCTGAACAGGAATGGC
>QNFS01000258.1 GCA_003646415.1 Gammaproteobacteria bacterium | reverse complement strand
CCCGTCGAACACCGGCTCCGGAAAATGCTGGCCCCAGGGCCCGGCGAAGCGCAGCTCGGTGGCCAGATCCAGTTGAAAATCAGATGCCGCCAACTCACCGTCAGATTCAATCACTGCCTGTAAATGCACATCCCGGGCATGCCTGGCCACCTCCTCAACAAAGGCTGCGGAAAAATCCTCATATGCCTCCCGGGGCAGCGTCATTCCCGCCGCCATCGCATGGCCGCCGAATTTGGTGATAAGGCCCGGATGGCGGGTCGCTACCGCATCCAGGATGTCGCGGATATGAATGCCGGGAATAGATCTCGCCGAGCCCTTGATCTGCCCCGGGTCGCCATCGGCAAAGGCGATGGTAGGTCGGTGCAGGCGGTCCTTGATGCGCGATGCCAGGATACCGATCACACCCTGGTGCCAACCGGCCTGGTAGAGTGTCATGGCTACCGGGAGCTCGCTCTCTTGACCCAACTGCAGGTCCGCAAGAATTTGCAGAGCCTCGTCCTGCATATCGCCCTCGATAATCCGACGATCCTGATTCAGTTGATGCAGGCGGGCGGCCTGCGCCCTGGCCTGTCTCGCATCCTCACTCAACAGGCACTCGATGCCGATGGACATATCGTCCAGGCGCCCCGCCGCGTTGATACGCGGGCCAACGGCAAAGCCCAGGTCGGAGGCCACTACCGAACACCGCTGGCGAGAGGCCACATCGAGCAGGGCGAGGATACCGGCCCTGGCCTGACCAGAACGAATGCGTTGCAGGCCCGCCGCTACCAGAATACGGTTATTGCGATCCAACGGCACCACATCGGCCACCGTACCCAGAGCCACCAGATCCAGGTAGTGGCCCAGGTTGATTTCCCGGCGCTGTTCAAACCAGCCCCTTTGACGCAGCACTGCCCGCAGCGCCAGCATGACGTAGAAAATAACACCGACACCCGCCAGGTTCTTGCTGGGAAAGTCACAGCCGCTCTGGTTGGGATTGACGATGACATCCGCCGCAGGCAATTCGCGGCCCGCCAGGTGGTGGTCGGTAATCAGGGTGGTGATACCCAGTTCATTGGCCACCGCCACGCCTTCCAGGCTGGAAATACCGTTGTCCACGGTGATGATCAGGTCGGGCTTGTCCCTTGCAGCGAGCGCGACGATCTCGGGTGTCAGGCCGTAGCCGTAGTCGAATCGGTTGGGTACCAGGTAGTCCACATGGGCCGCGCCAAAGGCCCTCAGCGCACAAATCGCCAGAGCTGTACTGGTGGCGCCGTCCGCATCGAAGTCACCGACGATGAGAATTTTCTGGTCAACCGCCAGGGCATCCGCCAGCAGGGTGGCGGCGCGATCAGCATTGAGCAGCTGGGTGGGAGGCAGCAGTTGCGCGAGGCCAAGATCCAGCTGCTGCATGGAGTCGATACCGCGGCCGCGGTAGACACGCGCCAGCAGCGGATGAATACCGGCGCCGGTAAAAGCCCCGGCACTGTCACCAACACCATCGCCGCTACTGGCGGGCTGTCGTCGGCGGATAAGCTTCTGCATAGGCCGTCAGGCGTTGATATTGGTCGCGATGAAATCCTGCACCGCCGACAGTTCGTTGGGAAGCACCTCGAAGCGCTCGCTGCGCTCCAGCAGATCGCTCAAATGCGGCGGCAGGGCCACCTCATTGTCCAGCCCGGCGCTCTTGATAGCGTCGGGAAATTTCGCCGGGTGGGCCGTCGCCAGAGAGACGACCGGCACTTCAGGGGGCAAGCCGCTGCCCAACGCCGCTTTCACGCCGATCGCGCTGTGTGGGTCCAGCAGGTATTCACAACCGGCCCAGGTACTGGCGATCTGCCGGCAGGTTTCCTCGTCAGAAACATGCACGCTGGTGAACAGGGCGTGGGCTTTCGCCATCACCGTGTCACTAAAGTTGATGTCACCTTCATCAAAACGCTGCATCAAATCGGCGATTACTGCGCCATCCCGGTCGTACAGGTCGAACAACAGGCGCTCGAAGTTGCTGGAGACGGTAATGTCCATGCTGGGTGACAATGTATGCGCCAGGGGCTGGCGACCGTAAGTACTGGTGGTCATCACCCGGTGCAACACATCGTTGCGGTTGGTGGCGATAATCAGGCGCTCAATGGGCAAGCCCATTTGCCGGGCCAGGTAGCCGGCAAAGATGTCACCGAAATTGCCCGTGGGTACAGAAAAAGCAATCGGGCGGAACGGACCACCCAACGCCACCGCCGCATAGAAGTAGTAGACGATCTGGGCCATGATCCGCGCCCAGTTAATGGAGTTCACCGCGACCAGGCTGCGGTCCTGAGGCAGGAAGCTTTTATCGGCGAAGCTGGCTTTCAGCATCGCCTGGCAGTCATCGAAGTTACCCTCTACAGCCAGGTTGTGGATATTGTCACCTGTCACCGTGGTCATCTGGCGGCGCTGCACATCCGACACGCGCTGGTGCGGATGCAGAATAAAGATGTCGATATTCTTGCAGCGCTTGCAACCCTCGATGGCTGCGGAACCGGTGTCACCGGAGGTCGCCCCCATAATCACCACTTTCTGGTGCTTGCGCTCCAGCACGTGGTCCAGCAGGCGCCCCAGCAACTGCAGGGCGAAGTCCTTGAAGGCCAGGGTCGGACCATGAAACAACTCCAGCACCCACTGGTTGGCCGCGATCTGCACCATGGGCGCTACCGCGTTATGGCGGAACTCGGCGTAGGTTTCCTGCACAATGGCCTGCAGGTCATCCGCCGGGATACAGTCCTGTACAAACGGTGTGATGATTTTTTGGGCCAACTGCGGATAGTCCAACGCGGCCATGGCGGTGATTTCTTCGGCGCTGAATGTGGGCAGCGTTTCCGGGACATAGAGACCGCCATCGGCAGCCAGGCCGGTAAGCAGGACTTGTTCAAAATTGAGTGCCGGGGCCTGGCCCCTGGTGCTGATATATTTCACTGGTCTCTTTTCTCTTCTCTTTACCCTTGTCAGGGCCTGTTAACCGTCCAGCGCCTCTACCCGTACCCGGGCAATGTCACCGTTTATCGCATCCAGTACCTCAATGGCGCGCACCGCCTTATCAACACTGCCCTGCGCCACCTTGTTGGTCAACACGATAACCGGTACACAAGTTTCCCCCTGTGCCGGTGCTTTCTGGATCAGGCCCTCGATGCTGATACCCTGTTCGCTGAAAATACTGGTCACGCGCGACATGACACCGGGCTTGTCCTGCGCTTCCATCCGCAGATACCAGGCGGTTTCCACCTCTTCCATCGGCACAATGGGCAGGTTCCGCAAGCTATCACGGGCAAAACCCAATGCGGGAATCCGGCAGGACTGGCCCACACTGATATCTCGTGCCAGGTCCACCAGGTCAGCCACCACCGCCGAGGCGGTCGGTTGTGCACCGGCGCCCGCCCCATAGTAAAGCGTGGGACCAACCGCATCACCTTCGACCAGAACAGCGTTCTTCACACCGTTGACGTTGGCCAGAAGACGCTGCTCAGGAATCAGGGTGGGGTGAACGCGCAATTCCACCCCCTCGCCGTTTTGCCTGGCGACGCCCAGGTG
>QNFS01000257.1 GCA_003646415.1 Gammaproteobacteria bacterium | reverse complement strand
TTCCTGGCCACCGATATCGAGAACAAAGTCTGTCACCATATTGGTGTAATGTTCGATCACCGACAAGTTGTCTTCTATATCAACGCTGTCCTCACTCCAGGCCGCGGCGCTCTCGGTGAGATCCATGAACACTTCAACTTCACCGCCACCGCCGTTTACCGACTGCTGGAATACAGCGTGACTGTTTGCACCATTGATGATGATATCGCCAGTGACATCGACGGTTACCGTACCGGCCGTGCCCTCACTTTGAAACGCACCGATGAGCAGTTGCAGACTGGTTGCAGCGAGGCTGCTGGCCGGATGGCCGATAGACGCGCCGATGCTGCCGCCACCGCCGCCAACACTTTGTGCGTAAATTCCGTAGCTGTTATCGCCCTCGATGGTAATGGTACCGGTATGCTCCACCAGAACATCGCCACTGTCGGCACCGGTGCCACCAACGCCACCCATCGCCAGGGAGTTAAATGCCTTTGCGCTACTCAGTGAGGTCACGGCGTTCTTCGGATTGCTGATGGCAATAGAACCGTTGCCGCCACCACCGCCGACACTTTGTGCAAGGATGCCGTGGGAAGCATTGCCCCAGGTGGTAATCGTGCCACTGTTAAACACGTTCACGTCGCCCGATATATTGCCAGAGCCTCCGGGGCCACCAATGGCAATGCCCTGTGCTGTACTGCCTTCAGGGCGACTTGTCATAACCAGCACATCTCCCGCGTTGCCGCCACCGCCGGCCACACTTTGTGCCAGGATACCGTGTGCCTGGTCGCCATAGGTAACGATGGTACCGTCGTTGTCTACCGTAACCGTACCGCTGGTACCGCCCTCACCGCCAGCGCCGCCTATGGCCAGGGAGCGTGTTGATCCCTCCATTTTGCTGCGATTGATGGTGGTGACGGCACTGCCTTCACCGCCGCCACCGCCAATGCTCATCGCGGCTATGCCGTGACTGGCATTGCCGTGGGTAACGACCAGCCCACTGTACAAACTGCCATCGTCGGTATTATTGATGGTGACATCGCCACCGGCCCCACCGGTACCCCCTGCGCCACCAATGGCCAGGGAAAAGTTATTCTGGGAAGACTTGCCATTACCGCTGGCATTGGTAATGCCGGTGACCAGTTTCGCGTTGCCGCCGCCACCGCCAACGCTCTGGCCAAACAGGCCCACCGATCTTGCATCGAAGGTTTCAACGCCGCCGCTATTGTTAATGGTAACCGCACCCGAGGTAGAATTTGAGTCGCCGCCACTGCCACCAACCTGCACCGACATATTGGTCGCCGCATTGTCAGCTGATGAATAGACCGAACTAATAACCATGCCTGCCAGGCCGCCGCCGCCGCCCACGGTCTGGGCGAGCACGCCGTGCGAATCCAGTCCATCGGTAACTATCACACCGGTATTGCCAACGGTGACATCACCGCCTGTTGCGCCGGTGCCACCGCCGCCACCCACATTAATGGATATATTGCCGTTGTTTTTCAGGTTCGCCGAGTTCGAGGAGCTTCCGCCACTGCCGCCGCCGCCACCAACGCTCTGGGCCAGCACACCGATAGAGCCTTCACCCCCGGTAGAGATAATCGCCGATGAGTCTACGAGCACCAGACCGCCGTAGCCGCCTTCACCGCCCTGGCCCCCAATCGCAAGCCCGATAGATTGTTTTTTGGTTGCCTGCGGGTTCTTGGAACCCAGGGACGCGCTGCCACCGTTACCACCGCCACCGCCAACACTCTGGGCAAAGATGCCATGTGCTGTATCGCCGTGGGTGGCAATTTCACCAGCGGCTGTCACATCGACATCGCCGGCGTAGCCACCAACGCCGCCCTCAAGGCCGACGACTATTTTTCCACTGCGTCCCGGCTCATCCCCACTTTGGGGAATTGACCCACCAACAGATATTTTGGAGCTGTTACCGCCGCCATTACCGACACTCTGGGCCTGTATACCATGTGAATTCAAACCGAAGGTTTCAATCTCACCGCCGGACACAACACTGACCTTGCCGCCCTGCCCACCGGTGCCACCACGCCGACCGATAGTTAAGGCAAAGTTGCCGGTAGAGTTGGACGTGGACGCCATGTCCATGCCCACGTTACCGCCGCCGCCACCAACTGACTGGGCAAAGACTCCTACAGAGTCAGATCCGCGAGTAATGATCTTGCCCAGGTGCTCGGCAAAAACAGTACCGCCTATGCCGCCATCACCAGTGGCGCCGCCAATTGCGAGATCCACGCTTTTATCCACACTGCTGGCGCGGTTGTATGCGATATTGAACGACGCGTTGCCACCGCCACCGCCAATGCTTTGTGCGAACACACCGTGACTCATACTTTTCATGGTTTCGATGTCGCCGAAGTTGTGCACATCCACCGCGCCACCATCGCCTGACTCTCCGCCGGACCCACCTATCATCAACTGCGCTGCATAGGCCTTCGATGGTGTCGAGCCACTGCTCCCACCACCACTTTGACGACCTTCCAGTTCATCAAGCACCGAGTTGTAGTTAGTGATTACCGAGTCATCCACACCCGTGTGTTTGGGTGATGAGCGCTCGGATTTTTTATCCTTTTTCGTGTTGGCACCTCCGCCCGCTGAACTGTATGACAAGCTGAAGTTCATGCCCGCATCGCCGCCACCGCCACCTATGCTGGACGCCTCTATACCATGAGATGCGGTTCCATCGGTGATAATGAACCCCGCCGGGGCTGAGCCGGTACCGCGAGTAACAGAGACCGCACCAGCGTTGCCGCCGCCTGAGCCGAAACCACCAATGCCCAGGGTAATAGGCGAGGTATCCCTGCTGATATTGGAGGTAATATTCATACCGCCGGTACCGCCGCCGCCACCTATCGATTGCGCAAATATGCCGCGCGCATTATCACCAGATGTAACAATATTGCCGCTGGACACAACGGTTACCTTACCCGCATTTGCACCCAGGCCACCGAAGCCACCGATTCCTCCCACAACGGAGAAGTCCTGGGATTGACTGGATGGATCCTTGCTGCCATTGATACCGGCCGCAACATTCAAACCACCGTTACCACCGCCACCGGCCAGGCTCTGGGCGAGAATACCGTGTCCCCACTCGCCCGAGGTCTGTATTGACCCTGTATGGGTAACCGTGGCGTCTGAACTGACTGCCGCCGCGCCACCAAAACCACCCACGCCAAATACCAGGGAAGATGAGGTATCTTTACTGTTGAAATTACCACCGCCACTGATATTCAGCGCACCGTTACCGCCGCCGCCACCCAGGGACTGGGCGGTTATACCGGTGGAAGATTTACCATTTGCATAAATATCCGTGCCTGCTGTCACAGTGACCGCATCAGCGGTGCCACCCGCTCCGCCAAAACCGCCCACGCCAAACACCACGGGCGACGAAGAGGAAAATCCACCACTGATGTTGATGCCACCATTACCGCCACCGCCGCCGAGACTCTGGGCAAAAATACCAGAGCCCTCATCACCATGGGCCGTTATGGAGTTGTCGCCAATGACAGTAACGTCTACGGCGCCGGCGGAACCGCCACCGCCGCCGAAG
>QNFS01000256.1 GCA_003646415.1 Gammaproteobacteria bacterium | reverse complement strand
CCGAAGGTCAGGTTGCCGTTGGAGTTAACGAACACGCTGCTATACGAACCGCCCTGGAAGGGGAAGCTGAAGCCCAGTGGTACCTCAACGGAGTCGTCATCACCCAGCGACAGGATTATACCGTCGATGAGTTCAATCTCCAGCACATAACGACCTCCGCTGAAACCGGCACCTGTAAAGTCAAAATCAGGGAACGTGGTTACCGCGAGGTAGTAAGTGCCCTTCATTGTGCCGGGTATCTGCAGTGCGGAGAGCAAACCGGAGCCACCGTCATCATCAAGGAATTGAGAGCCATCGGGGGCTATCAACCCAATCAGCGTATCCAGCTGACCGTTGACAATTTCAACAGACAAGGTCTTACCTGCAGGTACCTTGAATCGGAACCAGTCAATATCGGCACCGGCAGGCTCTATCTCGGTATATTTCTGGATAGAGTCACTGCTGAACGGCAGACCTACCATACGCGCCTTGTTGCTCTTTCCGAGCCACTCGTCGTTATAGTCCGTTGTACCGTTGAACAACAGTGTTTCATTGGACAGATCATTGCCGCTACCAGGGAATTGTTCGTACACGGCAGTGGAGTTGTGCAGGTTGATGCGACCACCATCCAGATCGGCATCATCCTGTAATGCAGTCAGGTCAGATCCGGCCTCAGTACCCGAAGTGATGGAACCACCACAGGAAACACCTGCCAGGCCGTCGGTTGCCGAAATGTCACCGTATTCAATATCAATATGGTTATTGGTACGAGACAAGGTGATATCGAAACTGTTGGAACCCGTGGCGAAAAACTCCGGAACACCATCATAGATCACGGTGAAACTGCTATCGGATTCGTCATATGTAACGATGCCTCCAGCCGAAGGATTCAGATCATCCCATAAACCGGCAATTCTTGGCGGGCCTGCAAGCATATCAGCCGCAGACTCACTAAAATCACCAGAGCTTGAACCAAATGTCAGGTTGCCATTAGCATTAATGAATACCGAATTGAAATCCTGGCCACAAATTGTGTAGGTAAATGGCAGGGAAAGTTGCACAAAGCCATCATCACCCACGGGCAAAGGATCGCCTGGTCCGGGCTGATTAAAGACGATATCAACACCACTTGTCGGGGTGCCGGCAACCGGAACCACCAGGGTGGCGTCCAGCACGGCGTCCGGTGGATTGGTGCTATCCTCATCCGCATTCCAGTACTCTTCAGGACCCGGTAAGGGCGAGAGAATCGGGTTGCTGAAGCGCCCGGCAGCAGCTGTTACCACATCGACGAACACAACGTATTCGGCACCCGGCGTCAGGTTGTTCAGGGTATAGACACCCACGTTTGGATCGGCCTGGCCGGTTTCGTCAGTATAAGCGCCGGAAAAGGTCGATACCGCATCCATCATCGGGTCGGCGACATTGCGGGCAATGATATTCACACCGCTCAGGCGGGTCACGCCGTCAGGGGCGTAGATAGTGCCTGAAATTGAACCAGTGCTGGCGAAGAAGCCCGCACCCGGATAGAGCGTGGCAATCGATGCCTGGTCATCGGCGTTCGGTGACAGCGTGCCGGAACCCGGGCCGAAGTAGAACGGGTACATTGACTCAAGCTCCCCGCTAAGCGGACCACCGAAGGCAAAGGGGTCGTCCGGGGTCGGCCCGCTGGTGTCGCCACCCTCGGAGAATAGAAACAACTGACCATTGAGTTCGACATGCCCCAGGTTGGAGTAGTGCCCGAATTCGTGGGTCATCACATCCTCGGCCGCAATCAGATCGGTAAAAGCAGGACCATTCAGGAAGGAGGAACCCTCGGTAATCGTACATGTGCCTGGATCACCCCATTCGGGTCCGGCAAAACCAAGTATGCCCGAGTTTACACCGAACAGCAGATCAAAAATCTGGCCGTCGGCATCAAAGACGATGGCGGAAAGGCCATCGGGTGCAACCGGGTTCAGCCAGGGGCCAAAGTTGCTGATGTCGACATCAACCGGTAAATGACCGGCGTTGGTGTACGTCGCAGACGTCGGCACACCGAAAGGCCCACCTGCGGTCCAGTTATTGAACGCCTGCTGTACGAGTGCCACACCGGTGGCATTATCTATAGCGGGTGTATTGAGGTCACCCTGATCGGGGTTAAATGGAATATTTACTCCTCCACCGGCCCACAAATAGGGTTGCCCCGGATTACAGATGGCAAGTGCATCTGCTCCCTGGACAGCCGTTGTAAAAGCCGCCGTGCCAGTTGCAACCAGCAAGATGGAGAGAACTTGATGTTTAAATGTTTTCATTTGTCCTCTCCTTTATGGGTTGACCAGGGCTGAAACAGCCGAGGTGAGTTCGCTGTATTTAACCGGGCCATCGAAAATGCCATGGTTGTTCAGCATGTTGGCGGTCATGTCACGGCCATCTGCGCCATCAAAAACGCGGAACAAGCCCTGGCCAAGTCCTACCGTCGTTGACAATCCGGCCGAACTCGCAGCGGTTGTAAACAGTACGTAATCGCTGCCGACAGCCAGATCGGGATTCATGTCAATCACGGACAGTCGTTTGGCGTTTCCAGTTGAAACATCCTGTTTCAGGTTGCCCAGCATGGTTAGAGTCACCACGGGCTTGGGACCGAAATCACCTTTGAGTGCATCGTCAACACTAACCGTGTACACAACGGTAGAGAATTCGCTGCCACCCATGGAAACCATACCCGGTTCCTTGGTAAGCACCGTGCCCCGGAAAACCTTGTCGGCATTACCAACCAGGTCTCCGAGACCCATTTTCATTACCATGGCGGCACTTGCCGTCATAGAAGTAAGGGCCACAACCAGGCTGAAAAATAAGGCAGTCAACAGACATCGGCCGCCAAATTGAGTTGTTGAAAAGGCTACTTTCATGTTTGATCTCCTCTTGAATGGGTTTAAGAACAATTGCTAGATATCGAAAGGCAAAAGAATAAGCAGGCTGGCCGCATTTTTTGGTAAAAAAATGCGATGCATCAGCGATCTTGGTCAACTGCCCATGAGTAAGTGAAATCGTTATGGTCGATACAACACCAGAGACACTAACTCCCCCCCACATTTTCAGTGAACTGAATTAACGTCCCTGATATGAGTAACTTTCCTGCGGGTATTTTTAGTATAGCAGGCGAAAAATTTGCTGCAGTCTCTTGCATGAGGTTCGCTTGATTAATTCAATTTTAATCGATCTATTTCATTTTCAATGTAATACGACTTGTGTTTGCCCGATCACTTGGCCCATTGATACCACATCAATTCCTTCTGTGCATCTGAGTAATAGATCCTCGGTCTTTGTTTCATTTTCAACATCCCTCTCTCTACAATTAGAGTTTAGATGTTGCATTGACCGGTTGAAGTCACACGCAGTAAGCGGTTACTCGCCTGGTGCAATTCACAGTGATGCTTATAACAGGAGTCGGCCAGATATAGTCATTTCGTTCCACTTTCAGCGATACTTCTGATTGACCGCTTTGGTTCAGCGGCGGCGCGTTTGCGCCGTCCGCTGGAACCGTTTATTAGCTGAAATACCGCTGTGCAAGTTCTACTTCACATCCTTCACGTCGAGGATCACTATG
>QNFS01000255.1 GCA_003646415.1 Gammaproteobacteria bacterium | reverse complement strand
TTATGGTGCAGGGACCACCAGGACGACTACCGCAAAATAAGACAGGCATCCCCGTAAAGCTGTTCCCGGGAATTGGGGTGATATCGATGGCATCAAGCGGCGCTAAAGCCGGACAGTACACTGCCGGATGTGGGGGGCAAATCCCATGACGGTGGCGGGCAAAATCAATGCGCTGGTGATACTGATAGCGACCGTCGCCGGCTGCCTGCTGACTGCATACACCGTGCAGCGCGAGTACACTATCGCGCGCAATCATCTCATCGAGCAATCCTCGGCCCGGGTGCAGAGCCAGCCGCAACTGCAGGTCGCCATTTATTACCGGGACAGTGCCGCCCTGAAAGAGGCCCTGAGTGGCTTTATCACTTCATCACCGGCGGTGCGCTATGCCGTCATCCAGGGCCCGACAGGCAGCCCGCTCAGCCGCCTGGAGCAGCCTGACTCACCCGCTTACACACTGCCCCCCTTTGACAGAGCCCGGGGCAATATTTCTGTGGTGGATGAGGGGTTAACGTATCATCCCAGCGCCATTGTTCCCGCCGGTTTTGATTTAATGGCCACACTCGGGCTGAACGACCAGATCCAGAGCCTCACTATCCCGGTATTCTCCGTCATCAACCCGCTGGAAGACGATATTGAGCGCAGTTACTTTGGTTCCGCACTGACCGACCCGAACCTGGTCAACAGCCTGCATGTGATCGGCTATGTACACCTGGGCATAAGCCGCAGCGTGTTACTGGCCGGTGTTCTTCCCTCTGCGGGTATCGCCACCGGAGTGGCCCTGGTATTTATCCTGCTGTGCGCAATTTTCAGCCGCAACATGACCCGCAGAATTACCGCCCCCTACGCTCGCCTGGTAAACATCGCGGACGATCTCGCCGCAGGCAAGGTGGACCCTTCCGTACGCCTGGAGGGCGGCGGGGAAGTCAAAGAAATATTCACGCTGGTCAACACCATCCTCGGCGATCTGGACAGCTACAAGGCCAAGATGGACGTGGATCACCAGCTGCTCAGCATGAAGGTGGAGGAGCGCACCTCACAGCTCTCCAAACGCAATGACGAGTTGAACCAGGCGGTCAAAGAGGTCACTGAAACCAAGGATCGGCTGCGCCAGATGGCTTACTACGACAGCCTGACGTCGCTGCCCAACCGCCGTCTTTTCACCGAGCAACTGGACCTGCTGCTGAGGCTGTCCAAACGCAACAAGGAAATGATGGCCCTGCTGTTCCTGGACCTGGATAATTTCAAGCGTATCAACGACTCCCTGGGCCACAGCGCCGGCGACGTGCTGCTGCGGGAAGTTGGAAGACGGCTGTCCAACTGTGTGCGCGACAGTGACGTCGTTGCCCACTATGTGGAATCCGGGTCCGCCAGAATCGACGTTTCCCGCCTCGGTGGCGACGAGTTTACCGTGGTGCTCAACCAGCTCGACAGCGCCGAATCAGCGAGTGTGGTGGCGCAGCGCCTGCTCCGCGCCCTGACCCAACCGATGACCATCGAAGGGCATGAACTGGTGGTCACACCCAGCATTGGCATCGCGATCTCCCCCGACGACGCCAGTGACGTGGAGGGTTTGCTCAAGGCGGCGGACACCGCCATGTACCACGCCAAAAGCTCGGGCAAGAATCACTTTCTTTTCTACCACAGTGATATGGACGCTGCAGGTGTCGACCGGCTCCAGTTGGAAACCGATCTGCGCAAGGCTATCGAGCGCAATGAACTGGTGCTGCACTACCAGCCACAGGTGGATTCGCTAACCGGCACCGTGATTGGCGCTGAGGCGCTGATGCGCTGGCAGCACCCGGAGCAGGGGCTGGTGCCGCCGTTCAAGTTCATTCCCCTGGCCGAAGAGATAGGGCTGATCGGCGCTCTGGGAGAATGGGGTCTGGAAGAGGCCTGCCGGCAGATGATTGAGTTGCAGTCCGTGGGCCTTACGCTGCCGAAAATGTCCGTCAATGTCTCCGCGCTGCAATTCAACCCGGCCTTCATCGCGCGGGTAACCGAGATATTGAAAGAGACAGGGCTGCGGCCCTCCCGGCTGGAACTGGAGCTCACTGAAGGCATTATGATGGACAATACCGACACTACCCTGCGCGCCCTGGACGACCTCAAGGAGCTGGGTGTCAGCCTCTCTATCGATGATTTTGGCACGGGCTACTCATCCCTGAGTTATCTCAGCCGTTTTCCGCTGGACGAACTCAAGATTGATCGCAGCTTTGTGATTGACTACGACAAGAGCGAAAACGACGCCAGCCTGATTATCGCCATCATCGCCATGGCCAGAAGTATGAAACTGAAACTGGTGGCCGAGGGTGTCGAGACCCACGAGCAGTACCACTTCCTGCGGCAACACGGCGCCCATGTGATACAGGGCTATTTGTTCAGCAAGCCTGTACCGGTGGATGAACTGAAACCGCTGTTGGCTCCGGGTTATTTCAAGAGTCAGATCAGTGAAATCAATAAGTACTGAGCCAGGCTCCGGGGATGCGCCGCTTTATCGGGTACTCGATTGATTGTTTTGCTTCAATTTGATAGCGGGTGACGGGGAGTAGATAGGGTATACTGCGCCGCCATGAGCAGTGCCAGCCAAATCCTTCAATCGGTCTTCGGTTACGAGTCTTTCCGTCCTCCCCAGGACGCGATTATCCAGACCATGATCGACGGTGGCGACGCCCTGGTTTTGATGCCTACCGGGGGCGGCAAGTCCCTGTGTTACCAGATACCGGCGCTGGCCAGGCCGGGTTGTGGCGTGGTGATCTCACCGCTGATCGCCCTGATGCAGGACCAGGTGAGCGCCCTGCGTCAGCTAGGGGTGCGGGCCAGTTTCCTGAATTCAACACTGGATCGGGCAACCGCCAGGCAGGTGGAGGAAGACCTCCTGTCCGGCGAGTTGGACCTGCTCTACATCGCACCGGAACGCCTGACCCAGGAGCGCTGCCTGGACCTGCTCGAGCGGGCGCCGATTGCGCTGTTCGCCATCGATGAGGCCCACTGTGTGTCCCAGTGGGGGCACGATTTCCGCGCGGATTACCTGCAACTGAGCCTGCTGCACCAGCGTTTTCCGCATATTCCGCGCATCGCCCTCACCGCCACCGCCGATGCCCGTACCCGAGCGGAGATCATCACGCGGCTGGACCTGGGCCAGGCCGGGAAATTTATCGCCGGCTTCGACCGCCCCAATATCCGCTACCGCATTGCCCTCAAGCACAATCCAAAGCCACAGCTGTTGCGTTTTCTCAAGGACGAACATCCACAGGACGCGGGCATCGTCTACTGCCTGTCGCGCAAGAAGACTGAGGATATCGCCTATTGGCTACAGGAACAGGGGTTTAACGCCCTGCCCTATCACGCCGGTCTGAGAGCAGCTATTCGTGCGGACCACCAGGCGCGCTTCCTGCGGGAGGAGGGTGTGATCATTGTCGCCACCATCGCCTTTGGCATGGGTATCGACAAACCCGATGTGCGCTTTGTGGCGCATATGGATATGCCCAAGACGGTGGAATCCTATTACCAGGAAACGGGCCGGGCCGGGCGCGACGGTGAGCCGGCGGATGCCTGGATGATCTACGGCCTGCAGGATGTGATCAAACTGCG
>QNFS01000254.1 GCA_003646415.1 Gammaproteobacteria bacterium | reverse complement strand
TGTCGGCATAGCCGCCGTTGGCTGGAGACTTGGTGCCGAAATGGGTTTTGCCGCTGGCCGGCAGAAAATGACCGCTTAAAGGTCCAGTAGCTGCAAGAAAAATATTGCCCGCTCCCATGGGATCGATATCCAAAGGAATTTCATCATAGAGCATCCGGGCGACAAACCCTCTTCCCCCCAGATAGTTGTCAGCCATTTCAGGCGCCAGCGCTTCTTTGACGATCTCGCCCCTGCTCAAGTTAATCCTTAGTATGGTTCCGGCGTATACGTAGAGCATATTTTTTCTCTCCGTTTTTACAATTCAATCCGAATGTTCTAACTTTGAATGTCCACCCTGTTCACAATCAGAAAGGATTCGAGGGTTCCAGGGGCCACGGGGCCAAGTGTTTGAATGTCCAATGTCCAACAAGGAATGTCCAATGTCCAAGTGTGGAATCGCTACGCTCTTCCTTTTAAAAAAAATCAACAGTATTTCTTAGCTGTTAAACCTTTCACTTGGACCCTTGAACCCTGTTTTTTTTTGCATTTCACTCGAACCCTTGAATCCTTGGCCCCTTATCATTCGATCCAACATCCGATAGATCATTGATGTTTTTAGTATTTCATATCATTATTTGCATATTATTCAGAATTGACCAGTTGTAGCGCTTCCCTCGGGCAAGCCTCCACACATGCACCGCAAAGCGTACACGTGATGGGTCTATCTGTGTGCTTGTGCTCGAAAAGAACGCCAGATGGACACGCCTGGACACATATCATACAGCCAGTGCATTCATCCGCATCGATCAGATAGACGCCGTTTTTCAATGGGATAGCATCCACCGGGCAGACCTCGGCACACTGGCCACACTGGTTGCAGAGGTGAATCCGATAATCGCCCGGCGCTGGAAAACGTCCTTCGATCTTAAGGGCCGCCATGGCAGGATTGACTTCGCGGTAATTCTCCAGACTGCAGACCAACCGGCAGACACCGCAGCCGGAGCAGTTTTCATGTATTGCTTTCAGTTCCAATGTCATCCCATCCTATAGTGTTTCAATAAATTTTCTCAATTCTCTATCTGCACCTTCAGGCAGTTCGGGGGCTTCATAGGCGGCAAGTATTTCCTTAAACATTTGGTTGGCCGATTGCGTGCACAGGGGAGACCCTTTCGCCTGCCAGTCGTCAAAGCAGTCACGATCGGATAATGAGGGCAGATAAAACTCACTTCTGAAATGTTTTAATGTATGGTCCTTATCCAAAAAGTGTCCACCCGGGCCTGTTTCTTTTATGACGGCCAAACCCAGGGTGTCCTCATTGACTTCATATCCTTTTTTAATTTTTTTCACCATTCCACAGATTTCATCATCGATGACGAATTTTTCGTAGGACATACAGTTGTAAGATTCAAAAATACCGGCCGCATGGAGCACAAAATTGATGCCACTTACTTGGGCCATTAATAAGCTCATCATCGATTCGTAGGCAGCCTGCGCATCCGGGGCCTTGGCATCGCTGACGGCGCCGCCGCCTCGGGAAGGCAGATTGTAGTAACGTGCCATCTGGGCTGTTGCGGCAGTATTGATGGCCATTTCAGGAGAACCGATACTTAGCGCGCCGGAGCGCATTTCGGCATTGGAAGAAGAACCCGAAAAAACAACGGGCGTTCCTTCCCGCACCAGTTGCGTTAAAACGATTCCCGCTAAAATTTCTGCATTTTGAAGCGCCAGGGTGCCCGCCATTGTGGCAGGAGACGTTGCACCGGCAATAGCCAGCGTCGAGATGAGCTGAGGTTGTCCTGCCCGGGCATATTCCATAATGGCCCCCAGCATACGATCATCGTAAGAAAGCGGCGTCAAGGAGCCCAGAATGCTGATCATGCGTGGTTTTTGGGCCAGTTCCCTTTCATTGCCGAATAATATTGATGCCATGCGGACACTGTCCCTGGCGCATTTATCCCCCATGGCGCTGCCCATAATGGGCTTGTCCGAGTATTTCAGGGCAGTGTAAATCATTTCAGCATGGCGACGTTCAGCAGGAACGTCCGTGGGCTCGATTACCATACCGCTGCAGATATCCTGAAATCGGCTGGCACCGGTTAATTTAACGAAGTTTTGAAAATCCAGAAGCGTGCCTTCCCTTCTGCCCTTTTCCATATCGGTAACAAAGGGCGCGCCATATCCGGGGACAAAAGCAATGTTGTCGCCGCCGATAACAACATCGTTATCCGGATTACGAGCGTAAATTGTAAACTGTGCAGGTGCTTTTTTTACCTGGTTCTCCACCAGTTGCGGCGATAAATATACGCGTTCACCTTCAACTCTGGCGCCACCCTTGCTTAATACTTCCAATGCCGGCGGGTAGCGAAATTCTATTCCGACTTGTTCTAACATATTTAAAGAGGCTTCGTGTATCTGCTCGACCTGATGGTGTGTCAGAAATTCATACAATTGCATTTTGTTTGCCTTCCTTTAAAATAGAATTCTTGGTACGGATAGATGTTTCATCCGATAGCACACGATTGAGCTCAATTTCCACCAGGCTCAAATGCGCCTGCATATACCTGGTGGCGTTCTGCCCCTCTCCTTTTTTGAGGCTGGCGACAATCTGTTCGGCTGTCTGAATCGCCTGTTCGGGCGGGCACAGTTGATCGGGAATAAATTTATCATATTGATCATGTGCTTTTTCGACAATCAGGCGCATGATTTCGCCAATCATTTTATTGTGCGTGGCATCAGCAATGGCCATGTGAAAGTTGAAATCAGGAGCATAAAACTTCTTGATATCTTGCCGGCACGCTTTCATCTGATCGAGTGCCTGGATGATTCGATCCATGTCTTCGGTGCTGGCCCTTGTTGCGGCCAACCCGACCGCGTTGCACTCGATAATTTTTCTTAGCTCCATCTGGTCGAAAATATTATCCGCGACCACGACATTCTGCAGGTTTGCATAGGACAATGTGCGGTCGGCGACATCGTTTCTAACAAAGGTCCCTTTGCCCTGGGAGGCTTCCAGATATCCCATGAGAACAAGACCTTTTACGGCTTCCCGAATGGAAGACCTTCCCACGCCAAGCATCTGGCTCATCTCGCGCTCGGTGGGGAGTTTATCCCCCGGTTTGAGATCGCCTGATTTCAGGTTTTTCAAAATTTCTTTGATGACCATTTCAGAGGTCAGATTTTTTTTTATTTTCTTAACTTTCATTTATTGATCTCGCTCCTGTTACATGGGGGCAAATCCGCTGCGAAACGTATTTTCAACGATGGTCCTTGAAAACATGAACTGGGGCAGATAATCGGGCCCCATGGCCTTGGAGCCGACACCGGACATTTTATACCCCCCAAAGGGATGGCGTTGCACCAGGGCGCCGGTAATGGCCCTGTTGATATAGAGATTGCCCACCTGGAAATCCCGGCAGGCCTTTTCGATATTGGCAGGACTGCGCGAAAAAACACCTCCGGTCAAAGCATATTTTGTATCGTTAGCCACAGCCAGGGCTTCATCAAAATCGTTTACCTTGATCACACAGACCACCGGGCCGAAAATCTCTTCCTGAACCAGTTTACTTTCCGGCTTGATGTCCACAAAGACCGTTGCCGGGACAAAATGTCCTGGTGATTGGTCTGT
>QNFS01000253.1 GCA_003646415.1 Gammaproteobacteria bacterium | reverse complement strand
TAGCCCATTTACACAAGAATGGACATCAGGTTGAGGATTTTGGCACTTCATCCCGTGAAGCTGTAGATTATCCGGTCTTTGCCCGAGCGGTGGCAGAAGCCGTGGGACAGGGCAGGGCGGACGTGGGAATTATTATCGACGGTGCCGGCATCGGTTCTTGCATGGTTGCCAATAAAGTACCCGGTGTGCGTGCAGCGGTTGCCAATAATTTGCTAACTGCACGCCATAGCCGTGAGCACAATGATGCCAACGTACTGACGCTGGGTGCCGGACAGGTGGGTACCGGACTCGCAGAACAACTGGTTGATGCCTGGCTGACGACCGACTGTACCGAGACCCGCCATCTGAATCGTGTTGCTATGTTCACTGAGGAAACCGGCGATCTGGAGCTCTCCGATCAGGATATTGATAGAGTAGTCAACAGGTTACATCAAATTATTGGACCAATGTCGACTGCGGAGCCAGTCGGTGAGTCCGTTAGCGACAACCCTGATGCCGCACGTGAGTTTGTAAAGCTGGGTGCTACAGGTCTGACCTGTGTTGCCCCGGCAGAGCAGCCCGGAAACATTCCCGGTGATTTGGCACGTTACATCGATCACACCATACTCAAGCCCAACGCAACAGAGGAGCAGGTTCGCAAACTCTGTGCCGAAGCTCTTGAGTTTAATTTCCGCTCAGTGTGTATCAACCCGACCTGGGTATCACTGGCGGCCAGTCTGCTGCGGGGTAGCGAGGTTCTCACCTGCACGGTTGTTGGTTTCCCACTCGGTGCCAATGAGCCCGAGATCAAGGCCATGGAAGCCCGTCGCGCCATCCGTAATGGTGCTGGTGAAATCGACATGGTCATCAACGTTGGTGCACTTAAAAGTGGTAATGACGAGCTTGTACTTCGTGATATAAAGTCCGTGGTCGAAGATTGCGTCGATGGCAATGCAGTCTGCAAGGTAATCCTGGAAACCGCACTTTTAACAGATGAAGAGAAGCGGCGGGCCTCGGAGCTCGCCAAAAAGGCACGCGCCAATTTCGTCAAGACATCTACCGGTTTCTCAACCGGCGGTGCCACCGCCAGCGATGTGGCATTGATGGCATCAGTCGTGCGTGGTGCAGGTATGGAGGTCAAGGCCTCCGGTGGAATCAGTTCCTATAGCGATGCCATGGCCATGATTGAGGCCGGTGCCACCCGATTGGGTGCAAGTGCCAGTATTGGCATCGTACGAGAAGCAAAATTAACAAGCGTTAGCGCTTGAGGAGTAAAAGATAATGGTCGATTTGAGAGCTTACGTATTTCTTGATTCGCTACAACCGCAATTCGCCTCTTACCAGGCAACGATCTCGAGGGGTTATCTACCCAAGGTAGGCCAGGCGAGTCTTTTCGTTGAAGTCGATCCCGGCATGACGATCAACCAACTTCTTGACGTTGCACTCAAGGCGACGGACGTTACAGCAGGAATGCAGATTGTTGAGCGGCACTATGGCATGCTTGAGGTGCATTCCGAAAGTCAGGCCGATGTGCGGCAGGCTGGACAGGCAATTCTCGACTTCCTGGGCCAGGAAGAAAAAGAACGCCACAAGCCAAGGATTGTGGCCAACCAGGTGGTGCGGCATCTCGAAGATAGCCAAACCATGCTGATCAACCGTTTCCGTTTCGGAAACATGATTCTTGCCGGCCAGACGTTGTTCGTACTCGAAGTTGTTCCGGCGGCCTATGCTGCGCTGGCAGCCAACGAGGCTGAAAAGGCGGCAGATATTAATATCCTGGACGTACGTGCCGTGGGCAGTTTCGGGCGCGTATACATCGGTGGCGAAGAACGGGATGTAGTGGTTGCTCACGAAGCGGCAACACAGGCAATTAATGCGGTCACCGGCAAGGTGATAAAGAAGTAGTTGTTCAAGGTATTAGTTTTATAAGAAGTAGTTACATGGATTAACTCGAGCTCAATGGTTCGAATTGTGAGGAGCAAGATAATGTCAGAAGCACTAGGAATGATCGAATGCCGGAGTTTTCCGGCGATGGTGGAAGCGGCCGATGCAATGGTCAAAGCTGCCAAAGTCGAACTTGTCAGTTATGAAAAAACAGGTGGTGGTTACATCACCGCAGTCGTAAGAGGTGATGTCGCAGCCGTAAGAGCGGCTTGTGATGCCGGACGTACTGCCGGCGCACGTGTTGGTGACGTTGTTGCCGTACATGTGATCGCACGTCCTCATAACGGTGTCGATTTGGCGATCCCGTTGGGCCGCGGTCCCGAAACTTCAGAGACATAGTGATTGCAGGAGGGATGCTGCGGTGAAACTTGCAAAAGTCCTCGGTACCGTCGTTGCCACCGAAAAAGATCCCAAGCTTGTCGGGCTCAGGTTCCTGATGCTGGGTCTCTGGGGGCACGATAACAAGCCTTCGGGCGGCTCGGTGGTGGCGGTAGATGCCGTTGGTGCCGGGGTCGGTGAAATGGTTCTTTTCGCGAGCGGTTCTTCCGCCCGCCAAACCGAGCGCACCGACCAGAAACCGGTTGACGCAGTCGTCATGGCGATCGTCGACAGCTGGGAAATAGAAGGCGACGAGAAATACCGTAAGGGGGAGACTGACGCATGAGCCGTGCAGGCGGCAACGCCAGTTTTCTCAGCGACAAGCAGGTGGATATCATTGCCACACGCCTGGCCGAACGTCTCTCTGCTCCAACGTCTGCAAATGCACACACTGCTGTTACACGAAGTGCGCCAGCCATCGTTTCTGGCGGTGTGCTTGGTGAAGGTGTTTTCGCCACGGTGGATGACGCTGTCCGGGCGGCGGGTACGGCCTACCGTGAATTGGATGGCATGTCTCTGGAAGGACGCCAGAAGATCATCGCTGCCATTCGGGAGTCGATGACCGAGCACGCCGAAGAACTCGCACGTCACGCACATAGCGAAACCGGGTTGGGTCGATTTGAACACAAGGTGATCAAAAACCAGCTGGTCGCACGCAAGACGTCCGGTACAGAGGTGCTCACACCGCATGCGGTTACCGGAGACAATGGTCTCACTTTGACTGAGTATGCACCTTATGGTGTGATCGGCGCTATCACACCAACGACCAATCCGACCTCTACGATTATCTGTAACACGATTGCCATGCTCTCAGCTGGTAATAGTATTGTATTTAATGTACACCCGAACGCCCGCGAATGCTCCATGGCCAATGTTCGTCTGTTACATCGGGCCATCATACGTGGTGGCGGACCGGCCAATCTGGTCACCACCGTGGCTGAGCCGAGCATCGAATCTGCACAGGCGCTGATGGGCCACGAAGGTGTCCGTCTGCTTGCTGTGACCGGTGGCAGCGGTGTGGTACGCCAGGCCATGACCAGTGGGAAACGAGCAATCTGTGCCGGGCCCGGTAACCCACCGGTGGTTGTGGACGCAACAGCTGACCTCGAACACGCTGCCCGCAATATCATTGCCGGCGCGTCTTTTGATAACAACATCGTGTGCGTTGATGAAAAGGAAGTAATCGCCGTCGTGAGCATCGTCGGGGAATTGCTGCGGCAAATGAAACAACAGGGAGCCTATGTACTCACCGAGGGTGAGCTTCATAGAATAGAGCAGGCAATTTTCACTGAACAGCGCGGAT
>QNFS01000252.1 GCA_003646415.1 Gammaproteobacteria bacterium | reverse complement strand
GTATTTCCCTCAAAATCCCCGACGAAAGTATTCATCTGGGCCATCAAAATATTCAGGGTAGTCATGGGTGATCCTGGCAATGCAAATATCAGGGCGTTATTGTCCGGAAAAGCGCGGGTTTTAGCCAGCCCCTTTGCGATGTACCGCCAGAACACCCCCAGCGCCGCACCTCGCCGGTCACACCACTTCAACTGCAATGCCTGTTACACTAGCCTACGCGTTCAATCATCTATAAAAACAGGCAAGTCGTACGGTGAATCGTCCAGCCATACTCACGAAACCCGCAGTCCACTCGCCCAGCCACCAGAACCTCGCCCTGTTCCGGGTCTATATTGGCTACCGCTCCCTGCTCTCTGTTGTGCTGCTGATCATGCTGGTGAGCCCCAACACCCGTCAGCTGGTGGGCTCTCTGAATCCAGCGCTATACGTCGGTGTCTCCCTGGCCTATCTCGCTACCAGCATACCATTGGTCGGCTCCCTCTCTACCCGCCTGAAACAAAGCCAGAGACTGATGATAGTGGTCTTCCTGGTAGATATAATCGCCATTACCTTATTGGCGGACACCAGTGGCGGAATGGTCAGCGGCCTGCCCATACTACTGGTAATCACCGTCGCCGCCAGTGCGGTATTAATCTCCAACCGTACCCTCGCCACGCTGATCGCAGCCCTGAGCGTACTGGCCATATTGCTGGATACGGTGTGGCTGATCCTGCAGGGCACCCTGGAGACCAACTCCCTGTTCCCGGCCGGACTGCTGGGGCTGCTTATTTTTGGCGTCTCTCTGATGGTGCAGCCTATCGCCCGCCGACTCGGCCGTGCCGAAGAGCTGGCCCGCAATCGCGACAGCGATCTCTACACACTGCAACGCCTCAACGAGCAGATCGTGCAACACATGCAGACCGGCATTCTGCTGGTGAACAACGAGGGCACGGTGCGAGTAATGAACAAGGCCGCCGCCGGCTTGCTGGCCCCGGAGAGGCCTGTCACTGTTGAGCATGGGCGACAACTGGCGGACTACTGCCAGGAACTGGCATACCAGTTCGAACACTGGAAAGACTCTGGTCTACACCGGGCAAAGCCGTTTACAGTGATGGAGGGCGCGCCCCCGGTGATTGCCCACTTTCGCGAACTACAGCCCAGCTCTCACCAGGAAGCATTGGTATTCGTGGAGGACTATACGCCGGTAACCCAGTATGCCCAGTCACTCAAGCTAAGCTCCCTGGGACGCCTGACCGCCAGTATCGCCCATGAAATCCGCAATCCCCTGGGAGCGATAAGTCACGCCGCCCAGTTGCTACAGGAATCCCCTGACCTGTCCGCCTCCGACCAGCGCATGGCCGACATCATCCTGCACCATTGCGAGCGGGTTAACCAGATCGTTGAGAGCGTTATGCAAATCTCCCGGCGCGAGCCTCCCAAACCGGAATACCTGCTGCTGGCCCCGTGGCTAACGGAATTTGTCAGCGGCTATCTCAATGCACAGAATCGGCCGGCAAAAGTCACTATCGATTGCGACTACAATGAATTACTGGTGGAGTTCGATCCGGAAAACCTGCAGCGGATAATGACCAATTTGCTGGACAACGCACTGCGCCATAGTAAGCTGGGTACGGGCGAGGGAACCGCAAGAGTTCACGTCGATATGGATTTCGCCGCCCACCAGTGCCAGGTCGATATCATCGATGCGGGCGAAGGTGTCCCCCCCGGGGAACTGAGCAAATTGTTTGAGCCTTTTTACACTACCATAGAGGAAGGCAGTGGCATGGGCTTGTACCTGTGCAAGGAATTGTGTGAAATCAACAACGCGAATCTCAGCTACCGCCCGACAGACAGGGGCGAAAGCTGTTTTCGTATATCCATGAACCAACGAGCTCTGTAGATGCCAACACAAAGCGTTTTAATCGTAGATGACGAGCCGGATATCCGGGAGTTACTGGATATCACCCTGAGCCGCATGGGTCTAAAGACCCATAGTGCCGCTACGCTGGGAGAAGCCAAGGCGGTGGTCGCAGAAGTAACACCGGACCTGTGCCTGACCGACATGCGCCTTCCCGATGGCAACGGCATCAGCCTGGTGGAATATATCGCGCAGAATTTTCCCCATATCCCGGTAGCCATGATTACCGCTCACGGCAGTGTGGAGACGGCCATCTCCGCGTTGAAGGCGGGCGCCTTCGACTTCATCAGCAAGCCCATCGAACTGGAAACCCTGCGTAAACTGGTCAGCACCGCTCTGCAACTGGAAGACGACACCAGCCGCACAGAAAAAGCGGTAGACCAGGACCTTATCGGCTCCGCCCCCGCCATCCAGACCCTGCGTCAACAGATCTCCAAACTGGCCCGCAGTCAGGCGCCGGTACATATCCACGGTGAGTCTGGCAGCGGTAAGGAAGTGGTCGCGCGGCTCATTCACAACAATGGCCCAAGGGCCGCTGGAGCATTTGTGGCGGTCAACTGTGGCGCCATTCCCCCGGAATTGATGGAAAGCGAGTTGTTCGGCCATATGAAGGGCAGCTTCACCGGCGCCAGCCAGGACAAGATCGGCCTGTTTCAGGCGGCTGCCGGCGGCACCCTGTTCCTGGATGAAGTGGCGGATCTGCCGCTTGCGATGCAGGTGAAATTGCTGCGCGCCATCCAGGAGAAATCAGTGCGCCCGGTGGGGGCCAACGAGGAACAAAGCACCGATATCCGCCTGTTGAGCGCCACCCACAAAGACCTGGCAAAGGAAGTGGAGGCCGGGCGTTTTCGCAATGACCTGTACTACCGCATCAATGTCATCGACGTGCATGTACCCAGCCTGCGCGAACGGCTGGAAGATCTTCCGGCACTGGCAGAAGCCCTCCTGCAACGAATTGCCGCAGAGGAAGGCAACGACAATGCCCGCCTGGATGACTCAACCATCAAGGCGCTGAGCGGCTACAGTTTTCCCGGCAATGTGCGCGAGTTGGAGAATATGCTGGAGCGCGCCCTGGCGCTATCGGACGGAGAGAGCATTACCGCCGATGATTTGCAGTTTTCCAGCAATGCGCCGCGCGGGCCGGTAGTGCAAAGCAGCGAGAATGTCGGGGGAAGTAGTCCTGCAGGATCTGCGCAGGAAGCCTATGGCGACCTGGAGGGCTATCTGGAGGATATTGAGCGGCAGATTCTCAGTACCGCACTGGAGGAGTGCCGTTGGAACAAGACCGCTACCGCCAAGCTGCTGGGGATCAGCTTCAGAAGCCTGCGCTACCGGCTTAAGAAACTGGCGCTGGATGACTAGCAGCCTTCACCACCCACAATAGAGGAGGAGGTTTTATTTAGACACCTGCACTGGTATATTGAGCGGAATTTGTCGGTAAGCTGGCCTAAGTAGCAGGCAACTAAAGGGTATGGAATATAATTTCATATGGGATCCGGCCAAAGCCCGCCGCAACATCAAAAAGCATGGCGTCACCTTCGAATTGGCAGCGGCTATATTTCAAGACCCGATGGCGTTAACAATTTATGACGACGAAGGGTGAACACCATGCGCGAAGAATACGATTTTTCCAACGGCAAGCGCGGTAAATTCTACAACCCTGATGCCGTCCTAAACCTGCCGGTTTATCTCGATGCTGATGTGCTGGATTATTT
>QNFS01000251.1 GCA_003646415.1 Gammaproteobacteria bacterium | reverse complement strand
CGGCGCCTGTGTCATACCCATTGCGGTCACTTCAGCGCGGTGTTGGCCGGCGCGTTCTTTTTCATTCATTCCCGGTGTCATTGACGTATCTATTGGCCAGCCGGTGTCAGCCGAGGGCCGCCAGCCCGGGGAATTGATGCAGGAAATTGAGTGTTGGATAGAGGAGGAGATGCACCGGCTGGATCCACAGGCCTACAATAACTAATCTACAGGGGAATACTTTGTCAGCAGCAAAAATCGCCTTACTGGTAGCTAAGGCACCAACACGGCAGCGCCGCTGAAACGGCCATTGCGCAAGTCATCCAGTGCCTCGTTGGCCTGTTCCAGTGGATAAACATGTATGGTGGTCGCCACCGGTATCTGCGCCGCCAGGGGCAGGAATTCATCCCCGTCCCTGCGGGTGAGGTTGGCCACGGAGCATATTTCCCGTTCTCCCCAAAGTATCTCGTAGGGAAAAGACGGAATATCCGACATGTGGATGCCCGCGCAGACCACCCGACCACCCTTGCGCACCGCCCGCAACGCCTGGGGCACAAGCTCTCCCGCCGGGGCAAAAATGATGGCGCCATCCAGCTCAATGGGTGAATCCTGGTGTGAGTCTCCCGCCCAGGCCGCACCCAGCTCCCGGGCGAAGGTCTGGGCTTCTATATCGCCCTCCCGGGTAAAAGCATAGATTTCCTGACTGTGATAACGCGCCACCTGTATCAGGATATGGGCGGCGGCCCCGAAGCCATAGAGACCTATGGTCTTACACGATCCCACCAACCGGTACGCGCGGTAACCAATCAGGCCGGCGCAGAGCAGGGGCGCTGCCTGCTGATCGTCGTAAGTGTCCGGGATAAGAAAGCAATAGGAGGCATCCGCCACGGTATATTCAGCAAAGCCGCCATTTATCTGGTACCCGGTGTAGCGCGCCTCGTCACAGAGGTTTTCCTTACCGTGGCTGCAGTACCAGCAGTGGCCACAGCTGCCGCCCAGCCAGGGCACACCTACCCTCTGCCCGCGGGTAAAACCACTGACGCCCGTGCCAATATCCTCGACCACTGCCACGATCTGGTGGCCGGGTATCAGGGGCAGGATGGGTTCGGCCAGTTCGCCATCCAGCACGTGCAGGTCGGTGCGGCAGATTCCGCAGGCCTTCACCTTGAGTAACAGTTCACCAGGGCCAGCGGCGGGCAGGGGCAAGTCCCTTGGCAGCAGAGGGCCATTCTTTTGTTCCATTACCATTGCTCGCATGCTACTCCGTATCCAAAGCGCGTTTCATGCTTTTACAAAAGGTTTTGAGTATCTGTATCCGGGCGTAGGGCTTGTCGTTACCGGAGATCAAGGCCCAGGGCGCGTGCCTGGTACTGGTGTGGCTGATCATCTGGTCGATGGCGACCTCATAGTCGTGCCATTTTTCCCGGTTGCGCCAGTCGCTATCAGTTATTTTGTGCCGTTTGTGAGCTTCCTGCTCCCTGGCCTTGAAACGCTGAATCTGTTCGTCCTTGCTGATATGTATCCAGAATTTCAACACAATTGAGCCGTGCTCAACCAGTTGTTGCTCAAACTGATTGATCTCGCTGTAAGCGCGCTGCCATTCGTCCTCGGTTGCGAATTGCTCAACCCGTTCCACCAGCACTCGCCCGTACCAGGAGCGATCAAAAAACGTACAGCGGCCATCGCGTTCCAGTTGGCGCCAGAATCGCCACAGATAGTGGTGGGCCTGCTCCTCGTCAGTGGGTGCGGCAAACTGAATCAGCCGGTATAGCCGCGGATCGATGGCGCGGGTCACCCGGCGTATCGCCGAACCTTTACCGGCGGCGTCCCAGCCTTCGAATACCGCCACTACTGAGCGCTTTTGTCGGTATGCCTGCCAGGCAAGGTCCTGCAGCCTGGACTGATATTTGGCCAGTTTGATTTTATAGTCATCCCGGTCCAGTGTTTTGCTGAGGTCCACGTTGTCCAGTACTGTGGGCTGTGGCCCCGCAGGATCGGTCTCAATGACCTCCTGCGCGCCGGCATCGGGTGTTTGATGCGATGCCCTGGCCTGCATGGCTTTGAGTATGATTTCCCCGGCAGTAATGTCGCGATAATGGCGGTCCTGGGCTTCGATCAGGTGCCAGGGGCTGTGGCTGGAATCCGTATCCAGAATCAATTCTTCGCAGACTTCAATCACTTTTTTGTATTTGCCGTGCAAATTGTAGGGGGTGTCAGTTACCCGCGGGTTTTGTTGCTTGCCCGGCGCCGTCTCTTCCAGTTGCAGGCGTTGGGCGTCCTGACTGACATGCAACCAGAGTTTGATGATCAGCGTGCCATCATCGCTCAGCATGCGTTCGAAGACTTCGATCTGCTTGCAGTGCAGGGCGAAATCCTCACTACCCATTTCCTCATCGACAGCAGCCTGGGTGGGCTTGGTGTACCAGGACCCTAGAAATATGCCGATCTGGCCCCGGGCAGGCAGCCTGCGCCAGAAGCGCCAGAAAAAAGGCCGGGACTCTTCTTCGTCAGAATGCTCCCAGTAAGTGTTGGTTTCTATTCCCTGCGGGTCCATCCACTCATTCAGCCTGTGTACAAGTGAGCCCTTGCCGGCGCCATCCAGCCCAGCCACCACGATAATTATGGGGTAGTCATGCTCGGCCAGCTCAAACTGCACTGCCAGCAGTTTCTGCCGCAATGGCAGCTCCCGCTCCTTGAAGTCGCTATTTTTGATGCGCTTGCCGACTTCCAGGGTTTCAAACATCCTATTTCCAATTCTCCACTAACACCACTTCGTTTATATTGTAACATTCAGCGAACGGCCAGGGCTGTCCGCAAGGTGTATTTTCGCAGGCATAGTGGGATTATATACAGTGGGATTGTATCAAGAAAGCGCAAGTGGGAGGTCGCCCCTTTGCCGACGGCCCCTGGCGGCTCGCCTGCAGGGAGGTATACGACCCTACCCACTTTATCGTATTGTTGCCTTTTGCATCAGACGATAATGATGCTGGATGACCCAGGAGGATCGACTATGGGCTTATACGACAAGCATGTCTTACCCAGAATAATTAATTGTGTATGTGCCGCTAAACCCATCATGAAACAACGGGAAAAAGTGGTGCCCCTGGCGGAGGGTACAGTACTGGAAATTGGCATCGGAACGGGCTTGAATCTGCCCTACTACGATGCCGACAGGGTGGCGCGCGTGATTGGCCTTGACCCCTCGGAAAAATCCTGGGAGTTGGCTGGAAAGCGCGCCGCACAACTGGATTTTGACGTCGAATTCATCGGCCTGCCCGGGGAGCAGATCCCCCTGGAGGACGCCAGTATAGATACCGTACTTGTTACCTATGCCCTCTGTACGATTCCCGACCCGGTCACAGCGTTACACGGTATGGCCAGGGTGTTGCGCCCCGGAGGCAGCCTTATCTTTTGCGAGCACGGTAAAGCGCCTGATCACAGTGTGTGCAAAAGGCAGGACCAGATCAACCCCTTATGGCGCCGCATTTTCGGCGGTTGTAACCTGAACCGTGATATTCCACACTTACTTGACGATGGTGGCTTTGAGGTTGTCGATCTGGAAAGAATGTACTTACCCGGCACACCAAAATTTGCCGGCTACACTTTCTGGGGCAGTGCGCGCCTGACCTGACCTG
>QNFS01000250.1 GCA_003646415.1 Gammaproteobacteria bacterium | reverse complement strand
GTCGCCGCCGAATGCGCGGTGGCCCGAGGCCATCTCGTAGATGACGCAGCCGAGGGAGAAGATGTCCGACCGGGCGTCGGCCTGTTTACCCTTGACCTGTTCGGGCGCCATGTAGCCCGGGGTGCCCATGACCGTGCCGGCCTCGGTGATGGTGGCGGTTTTGGCGTCGGCGTCGGCCTCCTCGTGCACCGCAGCGAGCCCGAAGTCGAGGATCTTGACCCGGCCGTCGGCGGTGATGAAGAGATTTTCGGGTTTGAGATCGCGGTGGATGATCCCGCGACCGTGCGCCGCCGCGAGGCCATCGGCCACCGCGGCGCCGATGGAGGTCACTTTCTTCCAAGGAAGCCCGGAAGGAGTGATGCGTTCGCGCAGAGTGTCGCCCTCGAGGAGTTCGGTGACGGCATAGTGGATGCCATCGGTGGAACCCACGTCATAGATATCGAGCAGATTGGGGTGCGACAGCGCAGCCAGCGCCTTGGCCTCGCGGTGAAAGCGCTCGAGCCGGTCCTCGTCCGAGGCGAAGGACTCGGGCAAAATCTTGACCGCTACCTGGCGGTCGAGCTCGGTATCACGCGCCCGCCACACCTCACCCATCCCACCGGCCCCGATGGGGCCGAGGATTTCATACCGGCCGAGACGATCACCCTGAGAGAGGGACATATACAAATGGTTCGCGCTGCTTTCTCATTATGGCAAAGCAAGGAACGAGGCGCTAGTTGAGGGTGAGGAAGTTAGGAAGTTAGAAGGTGAGAAAGTTAGAAAGCTAGAAGGTTAGGAAGTTAAGGCTCGCTGCGTCGCTTCGCTCCTTCGCTCGTGGTGAGAGCGAGCGCTGACCTTTTCACCCCCTCACCTGCGACCGGAGGGAGTGTTCACTTTCTAACCTCCTCACCCCTCAGAACGTGAGCCGGAAACCTACCTCCCAACGGCGAGGTGTTTCCCAGTCCGTGGGCTCGCCGAGTTCGAACTCACCACAGCCCGAGTCCATCTCGCAGACCCCGGTGACCATCTCCTGCGAAAGGACATTGAGCACCGAGACGATGAGATCGAGGTGGGTGGGACCGATGCGAAAACCCTTGGAGAACTGGAGATCGAGCCAGGGGTAGTCGGCGCCTTCGCGGCTGCCGCGGGGTTCGGTGAATTCGATCCCGACGGGCATTTCCGGGTGGTCGTACCAGTAGAGCTGCGGGGTCCACCGGAAGGCCGAGCGCCAGCCGGCGTTGATCCCGATGGTGAAGTCGTACGGCAGCAGGGCGTAGCCGTTGATCCGGAGGGCATGACGGTAGTGGTCGTCCATGAAGCCATAGCGGTTTTCCCAGTGCCAGGGGAAAAGGTCCCAGTCGTAGGCGAAGCCGAGGGAATCGTGGTTGCCCTTGGAGTCCGACAGGGTGTAGGAGGCGAGGAGAGTCAACCAGTCGAGGGTCCGGGTCTCGAGCTTGACGATGAAGGCATCGTAGTTTCGCTCGAGTTGGGGCATGTTGGTCATCACGTAGTGATCGCACGAGGCGCCTTCGGTCGGTATCGGGATGTTGCTTTCACAGGTGTCCTCGAAGAGTCCGCGGGTGCGTTTGCTGACGAGGCTGAACTCGACTGAGCTTCGCGGCCAGAGGACGCGTTCGTAGCTCAGGATGAACTGGTCCGAGTAGGCCGATTCGAGATCCGGATCGACGACGTTGTCGCCCGTCCCTGTGGTGCCGAGCAAGAACCAGCCGTGAGGGTCCCAGTCCTCGGGATCTGTACGCCATTCATATCCCATCGAGGCGGCGATGGCGGAGCACATGGCCGGGTCGAAGCCGTTTTCCAGACCGTAGAGCGAGCATGACTTCCAATAAGAGTTGGTGAACTTCTGCACCCCGTAGTACGGAAGATTCATGGTCGCGGGGTCCATGTAGCGGCCTGCAGAAGCGCGCAGCACATTGCGGGCGTCGCCGCTGATGTCCCAGGCGACGCCAAGCCGGGGCTGCCAGCGATCCATGGTCACCGAGGCGCCGGTTCGGTCCATGTCGTAGCCGACGCTGTCGTAGCGCAAGCCGGCCTTGACGGTGAGATTGGGCATCGGCCGCCATGCGTCCTGGATGTAGCCCGTCCAGAGCAGACCACCGAAATCTACCGGTCCGGGATTCAGCTGCTCTCGCATCGTATCGGGAAAGCCATTCCCTTCGATTTCAGTATCGTAGAACCGATAACCGCTGACATCGGCACTGCAGCGCACGCCGTCCTGGGTTCCGGTGTAGCACAGCGAAACCGAGTGGCCCATGTCCGACACCGCAACGCCGGCCTTGAGCTCGTGAGATCCGCTCTTGCCGGAGAGAAACCAGGTCAGATCGGTCGCTGCCTGGGTGTGGTCGTTGCCGTCGTCTTCCTGAAGATAGAAGTTTTCGGAGACGATGCCGGTGACGGTGTTGAAATGACTGATGGTCGCAAGGTCGCCGCTCGACGGGCCAGCTTCATAGGATCTTCGTTCATAACCGACCCGGGCGGTCCACAGCACCGCGTGGCTCAGCATTCCGTCGATCCCAATCGAAAGAGTATCGATCTTGTCATTGACGGTCGCCGTGGCCTCGGGTGCGGTATAACGCGATGCGTTGGAGTTCTCGAAGATGGACCACTCGCCGAGATACGAAGCGGTTGCGCGCCACGAAGGCGAAGCCTGCCAGGTCAGCTTGGCCTTTGGTGCTTGAATCGTGGGGCTCCAGGTAGTGGGGGAATCCTCATCCGTGGTCCTCGCCTCGCCATAAAAGTAGGCTGCGAAGAACCAAAGGCGATCGCGGATGATCGGGCCGCCGAAGGTCGTGTCGATGGCGAGGTTGGAGTTTTCCTGCAGATCGGGGTCGAAGTGGTCGCCACTCTCCTGGAACGCGTCGGCCTGGTAGCGCACATCGAGGCTGCCGGAAAATGTGTTTCCACCGGATTTCATGACTGCACTGGTGACGCCCCCAAGGGCGCGGCCGTACTCGGCCTCGTAGCCGCCGGTCTTGATTTCGATTTCCTGGTAGGCGTCGATGCCGAAGCTACTGGAACCGGAGCCGCCGGTACTGGTGCTCGTGACCTCGATCCCATCGACATACCAGGCGTTCTCTGACTTGCGGGAACCGAAGATGGACTGCCAGTAGACCCCGGGGACGTTTGCCCCGGGGCTGGCAATGAAGCGCTGCCACGAGCCGATGGCGGTCTTCTCGATGTATTCGGCGTCGAAGACCTGCTCGGTGCCCACCTGCATGGGATCGACCACGGGAGTTTCATCGAGGACCACGATCTCGCCTTCGAATGTGGCCTCGGCCATGGTCACCATGAGCGCGGTGACCGAACCCAGCCGGACCCATACCTCGGTCCGTTCCTGAGTGGCGAAGCCGTGCAGCGTGGCGCTGACTTCGTAGGTGCCGGGCGCCAGGGTGAGGAAGAGCGCTTCCCCTCGGTCGTCGGTGACGATGGTCCGCGCACCGCCGATGAGTGCCGGTGACGCAATGGTCACCGTCACCCCAGTCAGGGGCGAGCCGGCGTTGTCGCTGGCTCGCACCAGCATCCGCCCTGTAGTGTCCTGAGCGAAAACCGGCATCGCGCAGATGGCAACCAAACAAACGACAACGAGAGCACAGAACACCTTCATCGCTCCTCCTTCACCACCT
>QNFS01000249.1 GCA_003646415.1 Gammaproteobacteria bacterium | reverse complement strand
TGTGCTAGCCCCCGCGAGGGAATGGCTAACTCGATGTACCTGGCTGCCTGTGCTGCCTGTATTTGCTGCTGCGGTCTGCCCCGCCTCAGCGAAACTCATCGATGGAGTAAGCATGGCCAAAGCGATGCTGCCGATACCTGCGTAACTGAGTGATTTGATAGTAGTCATATTCTGTGCCCGCCTTCGTTCGTTATTTGTTTGGTTTTATTTGCCAATGTGACCTGCTTCCCATTAACACACCTCTCCATGAGACCTGTTTCACACCTCCGTCCATGGGTGCTTGACTTCGTTATACGAGGCATCGCCTGGCAAATGAAGATGTGGATATAACCTTTTTGGGGTAGGTCTAGCCTGGTTTATTTATGGATGCTTGGGAGGAGCGCTGTGGAGTCTTCGTAACATATTGTAATAAAAGGGAAAGCAGGGCTCATAGGGAGTGGGGTCCAGGAATGCCCCCCGATGGGTATATTGTGCTTAAGGGAGGAGAATAGTTGCTTGCAGCCTGGTGAATTACCGCGAGGGTTCCCGGGTCAGGTTTTCTATGGTTGCTTTCTCATGCAGGTAAATTTGTGGCCAATCGAAGGGAGGTATCTCAGTCGATTCCGCGGCGGGAGTGGCCAGGTTAGGCCGCTCGATATGATCTTTTACACCCCACTTGCGTGTTTTGCTCAATCCTTTCTCGCTTGGCTCTGGAGACACCATTTTCTTGAGCCCGGGTAGGCTGGCACTACCATCCGCCTCGACTATGGCGGGGCCCTGAAGATGTTCTTCATCGGACAGGTCAAGTTCTATACTCAGGGCGGAGTTGCCGCATCCACCTTGGCCCAAGGTCACTGCCCTGGTGGCGTTTACTTGTCCATGCCCCTGCTGGAACGGACTATATGCCAGCAGGCCGTCGCGGTTGATGGCTGGTTCTGCGCTGCTGGTCAATTTACACTTGAGTTCATCTGCGCTGAGGCGTGGCTCCAGTTGTAATAGCAAGGCAGCGATCCCGGATACAAGCGCTGCTGCCTGTGAAGAGCCAGTCATAACGAACTCACCCGTATTAAGCATATATTCCGGATGTTCTTGTGTCAGAGTGGACTCAGGGCGTGTTATGCCGGTGATATGCCCTCCTGGAGCCACAATATCGGGCTTGATATGAGCGCTGGGGGTCGGGCCGCGGGATGAGAAGTCGGGAATGTAGTCATCATCCCTGTTGTCCGGGGTCCAGGAGTCGGTTACGGCGCCCACTGTAATGATGTAGGGAATGTTTCCGGGTGAGCCTATGCTCATCGGCTCTGGGCCTTCATTCCCCGCTGCCGCCACCACAGTGATACCGGAGGCCCAGGCGCGCATGACTGCCTGGTTGATGGGGTCCTCCCAGTAGGGCCAGCGTGGCCGTTGAGAAAAAGACAGGTTGAGGACCCGGATATTGTATGTTTCCTTGTTGTCTACGACCCATTGTACTGCACGCACAATATCCAGGAGGGCGCCCTGGCCTTCCACGTTGAATGCTTTTACTGCCACCAGGTTGACATCGGGTGCGATGCCCTTGAAAGTGCCACTCGGACTGCTATTTTCAGTGACGGCCCCGCTGTGAGCAATAACACTGGTCATATGAGTGCCGTGTCCGCTTTCATCAAATACCTCGCCTCCGGCGGTATTTTTTATAGCGTCATATCTGGCTAGCACGCGAGGTTTGCCTGAAGTGTTGGTTGCCAGTGCCCCGGTTTCCCACAAGCCGGAATCCAGCACGGCCACGGTGACTCCCTTACCGGTTATACCCTGTAAGTGGAGGGCGTCAGCCCCGGCCACGGAGGCATAGTAGAAGTTTTCATGATTATTGTCATAACCCGGAATAAGTTTGGTCGAGCAGTCGCCGAGGAAACTCGCCGTAACGGTGAAATCTCTTTGCAGTAGGGGTGGATCGGGCGGGTGGGGGAGGGAGGGTGACTTGAACTCCACTCGCAGGTCGGCTCTCCCGTTCAGCACCGGGGCTGTTGATCCGCTGAACTGAAGTTCCAGGGAGCCAGTTGGGGTGTTGCGGTATAGTTCAGGGTTTATGGTTGTGTCCCCTAGTGATACTTTTTCAACGGTGCCCAGTGTGACTGGCCATGTGAGTTCCAGGCTCTCGAGATTGGCCGGTGCCGCCAGTTTGTTATACAGGGTCCAGCGGATACCCCCCCTGTTGTAATCCAGATCCATTGCCCCTCCAACATCACAGCCACTCTCTAGTGGTTCGTCGGGTGGCTCTGAGGTGGACAAATCACCGATGTGACGAGTGATCAATGGAGATTTGAGTACTTCATCCAGTTGCGCCTGCGTCAGCAGGGCGCCAACGGCATTAATGATATGGAGGTCGTGGGACACAGTGCCGCCCTGGGCTTCGACCAATTGGGCCAGCCCCCGGGAAGAACTACCTTGCAACATTACTTGCAGTGTTTCTGTTTCGGGCGCAGGCGCGGATTGCACTGCGGAGCAGCCCAGCAAGCATAGTGATAATCCTGCAGCGCGAGTGCGGTGCTTCATCTGCTCAGGCTATTCTCTGGACCACATTACCTGCTTCTTGAAGCTGTTTGCTAAAATTCTGGCGTAGCATGGCAGGTACATCTTCCGGATAGATTGGGCGAGAGAAATAGAAACCCTGCAGCAGGTCACAATCATTTTCTACCAGGTAGGACAACTGGCGTTCATTCTCTATGCCCTCCGCGATCACTCGCAGATTAAGTGTCTTCGCCAGTGCCAGTACGGCATCCACAATGGCTGCGCCGTCGGGGCTGTCCAGGTCAGCAATAAAGCTCTGGTCGATCTTGAGGGTATCGATGGGGAACCGTTTGAGGTAGCTCAGAGAGGAATAACCTGTGCCAAAGTCGTCAACTGCCAGATCCAGTCCAATTGCCTTTAGCTCCCGCAGCTTCGCGATATTCGTTTCCGCATCAGTCATGATGGCGCTTTCCGTCAACTCCAGTTCCAGCCGCTCCGGTGGCAGCCCGGATTGCCCCAGGAAGTCTGATACCCATTTAGGGAGATTACTCTGGTTGAACTGCAGTGGTGAGATATTGATGCAGATGCGGAATGCTTTTAGCCCGAGAGAGTCCCAGTACAGGCAATGCCGGGCGACTTCGGTCATTACCCATTCGCCCAACTCGATAATCTGGCCAGTGCTTTCGGCCACGGGAATGAACTCCAGCGGCGAAACCATACCGCGAACAGGGTGCTTCCAGCGCACCAGCGCCTCCATGCTGACAACCTCACCGGTCCTGACGTCGATCTGGGGCTGGTAGCGCAGTTCCAGTTCGTTGTTGCACATGGCATCGCGCAGTTCCTCTTCCATCTTGAGCTGCTCCACAGCCCTGGCATTCATATCCTCGTCGTAAAAGCGGTAACAGGCACGTCCTTCAGCCTTGGCAACATACATCGCGGTATCTGCATTGCGCACCAGGGTGTCGGGGTCCTGGCCGTCCTGGGGGAAGATAGCGATACCTATGCTGGGAGTGACGACCGGGTTGTGTGATTGCAGCGCTATGGGCTCGGAGAGGGCGTCGAGTATGCGTCTGGCTACCCCCTCGATGTCGGCAATGTCGGCCACATCGGATAGCACTACCGTGAATTCATCCCCCCCCAATCGGGCTATCTCGGTGCTTCCAG
>QNFS01000248.1 GCA_003646415.1 Gammaproteobacteria bacterium | reverse complement strand
TGGTCTGATGAGGTTATTCCGCCGGAGAATTCGATAAAATTTGCGCAAGACGTGGATTGCACACTGCATTTGATCAGTGGGGATCATCGCTTGAGTGGTTCAATTGAGGTTGTTGAGGACTTGTTCAGGCAGTTTCTGGGAAGTTTGGGGTCAGAAGTTCTTTCACTCTTCAAAGTTCATCAATGACGGTGGTCGTTCGCCCTGCAAGCGGAGCGCGACCTTTTCCACTTGCCCGAAAACACGCAGCAGGTTGCCGCGAGTCAGCCTGGCGATATTTTCTTCGCTCCAGCCACGACGTAACAACTCGGCGACCAAATAGGGATAACGGGATACGTCTTCGAGGCCTTGTACCAGGTCATCGCCCGACTGTCCGTAGAAATCGCCACCGATACCGACGTGATCGTAACCGGCGACTTGAGCCACATGGTCGATGTGATCGGCCACTTGAGCGAGTGTTCCCAACGGCGGTTGTCCGTGCGTCTTTTTGTATTCCTCAGTTGCCGTCTTCCATTCCGCTTCGGTGGTCAAATCTTTGGTGATTGGTCCGAGTTCCACAGCCCACAGCCGACGATCTTCGCTGACAAAATCCGGAATGAATGTCACCATTACCACGCCATCATTGCTGGTGACGCGCTTCAGAACGTTATCAGGGACATTGCGTTTATGTTTGGTGAGTGCCCGTGCTGAGGAATGGGAAAACATAACCGGCGCTTCGGTCAAATCAAGAACGTCGTTCATGGTGTCCGCCGAGACGTGCGATAAATCCACCAGCATGCCGAGGCGGTTCATCTCATGAACCACCTCTTTACCAAACCCGCTCAAACCCTCATGGCGGGCAACATCGGTGGCCGAGTCTGCCCAGTCATGGGTGTGATAATGAGTTAGCGTCATATAACGCGCTCCGAGATCGTAATAGGCCCGCAACACACCGAGCGAATTGATAATCGTATGTCCGCCCTCAATGCCGAGTAGCGAAGCAATTTTGCCTTCCTTACGGGCTTGTTCGATATCGGCCACACTGGTCGCCAGCATCAGGTCATCCGGATACAAACGAATCAGGCGCAGCGCTATATCAAACTGCTCCAGTTGCTGGCGAACCGCCTGCAACGGTGACAATGAACTCGGTACATAGACCGACCAGAACTGCGTGCCAACACCGCCGGCACGCAGACGCGGTATATCGGTATCGTGCGAGGCCGGCACCGAAATGTCATGGCCTTCCACATCGCCACCAAACTCGTCACGAATCACCATCGGCAAGTCGTTGTGTCCGTCAATGATCGGCGCCTTTTTGAGAATTGCCCGCGCTTGTTCCAGGTAGGGGTTGGCGTGCTTATCGGCAAATGCCGACTGCCAGCCCAGTACCAGGGCAAAGCACAAAATTAAGACAATAGGGCGTGATTTGAACATTGCGCTCTCCATGAGACGGATGGTGACTAACAAACGGGGCCTATCCTCGCAGATCGGGGTGGGGTAGCGCTAGTATAAAAAAGGGGCCCCTTTACTCTGACCCCAAATATCCCGCCCGACCGTTGCCGGGTAGCGGGTGCGGAGGATTTTGTTTGTGATCAGGGCTGACCCCAATCAATTCAACTTCATTTCTTCCCGGGCTTACGGAATTTAATTGTCATGCGGTGGGACTCTCCAATTTCCAGCATGGCGGCTTTAAGCTCGGCATTGTCCTTGCTGGTCGCCAGTGACGGTGGCAGACGCCAGACGAAGTCGTCTTCGCCGGGCTGATCCTTTGGATTGAAATTGATACCGCTCTGGCCTGCATACTCGAAACCGGCTTCGGTCATGCGCGCGATGACAAAATCGTCTTTCAGGTAACCCATGGCACCGCTGGCCCACTCATCAGGCATTTCATCACGGGCCTGGTGTTGCACCACACCGACGATACCCCCAGGCTTCAGGATGGCATACAAATCAGCCAACGCCGCGGTCAGGTAGCCACCGTCAGGTTCAAAACGGGCCAGGTTGTGTAACGAACGGACCACCACGGCGGCATCCGCCGTGCCCTGCATTTCTGCCGGCATAGAGCCCATCTGAAAGGCTGAAACAGAGGCACTGTCATCATTTCGCCAGACATCCGCCTCGGTGGTCCAGGTCTCAACCCAGGTGGCCTTGGATGCGAGGTCTTCCTCCGAAAAAAAGCCGAATAATGGATACATGTCGGCGGCATAATCGGCTCCGATCAGGTGGCCTTCCGATCCAAGATAACTGAGCAATACCTTGCTGTACCAGCCACCGCCCGGGAGTGTCTCGTAGACAGTCATACCCGGTTCAATACCAAAAAACTCGAGCGTCTCCTGTGGATGCCGATAAGTGTATCGGGCCTGTACGTCTTCGGGCTGCGCAGCCAGCGCCGCGGCAAGGATTTCGGAATTGTCTTGCACTGCCGGTGCTGCTGGTTGGACAGCGGGTGATTCGGCCGCTTGCGAAGCCGTTTCGGCCGGGGCCGGTGATTCGTTGCACGCACTCAGTAATACGGCCAAAATTACTATCATGAATCTGGACATGGTATTTCCTTTTTATCGAATTGGCTTGGGTTAGACCTGTTCATTATAGCGTCCTGGTCAGACCAGGCACCCCATCACGTTCATATTGACCAGTTTACTGACCTTCTGGCATTCCTTTTTGACAACCCGGGATAGATTACAAACCCGTTGCACCGGTAACCCCACCACAACTAAAACAAAATCCGGCCCAGAACCTCCTCCGCAACAACACCAACCCCCCAGGCGGCAACCGGTAAAAGTACGTACAGGGCAACACGGGTGTAAGTGGATAGCGTGAAGGGCCATTCGGGGACATCCTGCACCATTCCCCGGTATGCAACCAGGTCCGCCATCCTGCCACTGGGCAGGTCGGACTGCGAGCCCTGGAAAGAGCCCCGTTGTTCCGCTATCTGGCCATTGACCCAACCAAGCGCCTCTTCCTTCGACTGGCAGATTCTCTTGTGCACGCCATACACCGGAGTAAGCATGGCAAACGCGGTACCGATCAGCGTGGTCCCGCCGATAATAAACATCATCAGGCCGAAGCCCGTCTCTATCATCATCAGGCTCCAGATCGAAGGCGTACCGATAAGCAGCAGGGCGTTGGTAAGCCCCAGCTGGGTGAACGGTGCCAGTGGTGACAGATCAAGCAGATCAACTTTGGCCAGGGTCTTGGCTATACGCGACATGCGCACTGAAACCGTGACAATAGTGTAAGCCAGCCACCATCCCCAGATCATCGTCAGCGGGCCGAGGATGCGGTGCCAGGCCACCTCCGGGCTCCAGGTTGCCGGGTTCCAGGGTGTGGGTGGCACGGGTGGCACGAGGTAGGGTGTGGCCAGGGCCAGCAACAACCCGACCAGGCCGGTGACCAGCAACCCGCTTTTGCTTAGCCGGATAGACGCCGCCAGTGATGCGCATTCCTCGACCGTGCAAGCCAATGAGCTCTGCAGCGCATACACAGTGCGTCGGCCGCAACGCAACGAGTGCAGCAACGCCGCTGGCAGGTAACCGATAATGAGGCAGTGAACAATCGCGATGCGGACATCGCGCAATATGCCTTCCGAGACCTTGGCCAGCGGATCAAACTCACCCCCGATCAAAAGGCCGGACCAGCGCCCCATGACGGTCCCGATCA
>QNFS01000247.1 GCA_003646415.1 Gammaproteobacteria bacterium | reverse complement strand
TTTACTGGCATAAATCGACAGAGTCTACTCACAAAGGTTTTCAGACGGTCTGTTGCACGGCTATTACTTTGTATTCCTGCTGGTAAAAAAGTATGAAAATGGTAACATTGGGAACACTTACCCTGAGAACTGAAAAAGTGAATGTCGAGTAGCCCAAGGGAACCTCCCCCTCAGGCTCTCACAGGTAGGGTCGAGAACTGGCGCGGTACATACCATGCCCGTTTCCAATTCCCGCCACGTCAAACGCAGCATGCGGTTTTCCCGCACTACGCTTACCTATTAACTTCAACTAAAGGTTTATGAGACTTATCGATCTGGCAGCACTTTCAAGTTTGGTAACGTTCAATTCTGTAGTTATTGAATAACTTAAGAGTATTATATAGCCAATTTCTACTCCACCTGTTCCAGCCGAAGCCACCTCGTTTCCTTGCACGCATAAGATTTCTACGGATTTTCTTTTCCACCCAGTCTTTAATATAACCAAAGCACCTGCTGGAATTTCCAATCCGAAAGTAATTTACCCATCCGCGTAACATCGGATTAATTATCTGCACAATCCGATCCACAGGCTGTGAATCAAAACGCAGAAACACCTCCTTGAGTTTTCCAAGAAAGGCGGTTCGTGCTTCCATTCTAGGAGTGACTAACACACCATATTTTCCTCGACGTGTTATTGATCTTCTAAAATCAAATCCAAGAAAACTGAATGTTTCACCACGGGTAAGGTCAACCAGTTTGGATTTCTCCCGGTTAAGCTGGACATCAAGCTTTTCCAACTCCTCAAGTAATCTTTTCCAAGCAGCTTTAACTAACCAGTCCCATTTACGAAAACCATCAACCAAAATCACCAGATCATCGGCAAACCGAGCATACTCAATGTATGTATATTTACCGTTACGAGTAACTTCCTTGGCCCTCTCCAGCATCTTGTCCACCTCGTTGAGATAGATGTTGCTTAGTAAGGGCGAGATGACGCCTCCTTGAGGAACTCCTTTATTTCCGTTAACTTTCAATATGAGCTTCAGCAACCTCATTACCTTGTCATCGTCGACCCGTTCCGCCACCTTATTAAGAAGAATATGATGACGAACATTATCAAAATAGGCACTTAGATCTATATCGATAATTTGGGTCTTCGCTTTGACTACTGCTTCCGACACTCGGTTAACCGCCGCATGAGCGTGTCGCTTAGGACGATACCCATACGACCCCTCTTGAAAATCAGCTTCATAAATAGCTTCCAAGATCAACTTGAGAGACCCTTGAACCACCCGATCCTTTATAGAAGGAATCCCTAAGACCCTGACTTTATCTTCGCCTTTGGGAATTTCCTTCATGCGGTTTCGTAGTGGTTTGTACGTACTTGAGACCAGCTCATCTCGTATCTGCTTGATGAAGTCATCAATTCCGCCATCTTCGACATCTTCAAACGTTACACCATCAATTCCAGGTGCTCCGTTGTTTCGTTTTGCCATATGATAGGCTTCATGAAGTGTATCAAACTTACAGACATGAACATACAGTCCCCAAAAACGACATGTCTTGTCAGACTTCGCCTTTACATATATCTTCCGCCTCAGATCCTGTAACCCAATGGGTTCCTTTATCATAAAACCCTTACCTCACAATATTGTTGGAAGAGTGTTAATAGCAAGGCTTCTTTGCTCCACGAATGTTAATCCGCTTCGTAGCTACTACAAACCTATCCGCCACCTTCTCGTCTTCGACACACTTCCTGCTGTACACAGTTATAGTATCTACCTTGCTCCAAGAAATTTCTTTCTGGGACGAGGAAGGTTTCTCCAGTTGCTCCGCGTGTCCTTGTCGCCGTGCTATCGCTACCACCCCGCCGGAGTGAATATTCGTGTCGGTCAGATTTCAAATACCCATGCTGTCTTCGCTCTACGGTTGCAAGCTCGACCTCCGGAGCTAACACTTTCGGGGCCACCTATGCGTTCACTCTCGTTACGGCCCGGCAACTCACTCACCTCTCTAAAAGAGGCTTTGTCAATGGGCTTCAGACATTTGGTTTCCCTCTTGCCTGCCATTCAAGCTACAGGGATCCTGGCTCTTCCCCTGACAGGACTAACTCCTGCTGAAACACGCCAGCCTTATCTGGACGCACAACCGGACGTGAATCTCTCAATTCATACGGCTCTTCATGTCTCTTGCGATTAGCAAGTTCAGAGATCCGGATCCCATGAGAACACAAAATCAATGATCCAGAAGTCCTAACCCCATTATTATTAGTAAGTAATGTTATTTCCGCCGAGAGCATCCAGAAGATTCATTTCGGATTATAAAAAGATACTTTATAATATTCTGTTTTATAATACACCGAATTAGGAGGTCTAAAACAGTGCAGACATTACTACCAATCTTTCCATCGGAATCTACGCAGATAAATGGAATTTTGTCATTCGTTAAACGAGAAGGAACTATATGGTATTTCCATGGTTGCATGCCAATGTTTTCACATGGCGAGAAAGATTACCGTAGCTTTAACATGTACACTAGTCAGTTGGTAGTGGTAGGCCAGTGTAAGCAAGTAGATATAATAAAAGCATTTGGTGTGAGTGCGATTAGCGTTAAAAGACATGTAAAGAAATTCAGGGAAGGTGGCCCAGGCGCATTTTTTCAACAGCGATCAGAGCGAAAGACATCAGTGTTGACACCAGAGGTACTCAGGCGTGCCCAGGAGATGCTAAATGAGAGAAAGAGTCGTCAAGAAGTTTCAGCGGAATTGAGCATAAAACCCGATACGCTTTATCGAGCGATACATGCAGGCAAGCTGGTTGAACTAAAAAAAAAGTTGAATGCAAAAGTGAGCGCAGTATAGAAGAAGCACAATCAGCAATGGGTATGGGGTGTACCCGAGTAGTAGAGCGTGTCATGGCTTCGCTTGGCAACCTTTCTGAAGCACCATCAAGATTCAAAGCGTCACTGGATGTATCCAACGCAGGTGTGTTATGGGCATTGCCTGCGCTGCTTAGCAATGGGTTATTAAGACATACACAGGAATGCTTTGGTCTTCCAAAAGGGTTTTACAGTCTTGTTCATGTATTTTTGCTGTTAGGTTATATGTCGTTATCGAGGATAAAGACAAATGAGCAATTGCGCTACAGTGGTGTAGGAGAATGGGGTCTGCTTTTAGGGTTGGATCGGATACCGGAAGTACGTACATTACGAAACAAGATAAAACATTTATCAGAGACAGGGGAAGTGGCACAGTGGTCTGCTATTGTTTGCAAAGATTGGATGGAGTCACAACCGGAAGCGGCGGGAACATTATATATAGACGGTCATGTTCGTGTTTATCACGGATCGCAGACAAAACTACCTCGTCGTTTTGTATCGCGGGAGCGATTATGTTTGCGAGGGACGACAGACTATTGGATAAATGATCAACAAGGGCTGCCGTTTTTTGTTATTAGTACGCCATTTACAACAGGGTTGTTGGATATGTTAAGTAATGAGATTGTACCCCGATTATTGAAAGATGTTCCACTACAACATACAGAGGAAGAGCTAGCGAGTGATAAGTATCTTGCACGCTTTACGCTGGTGTTTGACCGGGAGGGATACAGTCCGGAGTTTTTCAAGGAGATGTGGGAGAAGCACCGGATTTCCTGCATAACCTATAACAAGTACCCTA
>QNFS01000246.1 GCA_003646415.1 Gammaproteobacteria bacterium | reverse complement strand
ACCTGACAAGGTGGTGCTGGCCAGTAGCGCCAATGTCTATGGTAATGCCGCAGTGGCCACCCTTGATGAAGATTGTCCGCCGCAACCGGAAAATGACTATGCGGTCAGCAAGTGCGCCATGGAGATCATGGCGCGCTGCTGGCGACACGAGCTGCCCATTGTGATAGTGCGCCCCTTCAACTACACAGGCGTCGGCCAGTCGCTGTCTTTTTTGTTGCCCAAGCTTGTCGACCACTTCGCCCGGGGCGAGAAGCGGGTGGAACTGGGTAACATCGATGTCTACCGGGACTTTTCCGATGTAAGGACCGTGGCCAATGCGTATGCCCGACTGGTTTCGGGTGGTGAGCCGGGGCAGGTATACAATATATGTTCCGGTGCCGCCCACTGCATTCAGGATATCCTGGATAGGCTGGCCGCCATGGCGGGATATTCGATCCAGGTCGAGGTAAACCCCGCGTTTGTTCGCGCCAATGAGGTCAAACGGCTGGTTGGCAGCAATCGGCGACTGGTTGCGGCGATTGGTGAGCTAGAGCAGATTCCGCTGGCGGATACGCTGAAGTGGATGTATGGCGCACAGACCGGCGCGTGAAAATCCTGCTCGATGTCTCTTGTGTGACCTTTCCCCTGTCAGGTATCGGCAGGTATGGCCTGGAGCTGGCACGTCATTTGCCGGAGCAGGCCGGGGTGGGCGAAGTGGCCTATCTCCGGGGGAACCAGGTACTGGCAAGGTTTGATTTTGACGCAGTTGCAGCACCGCCACAGGCGAGCAGGGCTCGCCAGCTGATCAAACGTTTTTTGCCTTATGACCTGGTGCTGGGCCCCTATCGCAGCCGCAAGGCCCAAGCCCTGGCGGACAGCTTACAGCCCTACAGCGATTATATTCTTCACTCCCCCAATTTCACTGCTCCACCTGTGAGCGGCAAATCTGTCGTCACCTTGCACGATCTGTCGGTATTCCATTTTCCGGAATTTCACCCCAGGGATCGTGTCAATTATCTGAAGGATCAGGTCCACCACAGTGTCGAGAAGGCTGACAAACTGGTGACTGATTCTGAATTCGTACGCTCGGAGTTACTGCAATTGTTCCAGCTTGAACCGAATAAGGTTATCACGGTTCCGCTGGGGGTCGATGAATCCTTCCGTCCCAGGCGGGGGGAGGAGTTGGAGCAGGTCATGCGGCGGTATGGGCTGCGCCCGGGGCAGTATCTGCTGAGTGTCGGAACCATAGAGCCCCGCAAGAACCTGGCCGGGCTGCTGCAAGCTTACAGGCAGCTGGAGGATTCCCTGCGCTGTCGAAATCCCCTGGTACTTGTTGGCGCCTATGGCTGGAACAGTGGCACCCTGATGGAGGAAGTGCGGCGCCTGCAGGCGGCCGGGGAAGTGATCTACCTGGATTATGTGCCGGAACAGGATCTGCCGCTGGTCTACGCCGCCGCCAAAGCCTTCTGTTACTTCTCCTTTTACGAAGGCTTTGGCCTGCCGGTACTCGAGGCCATGAGCAGCGGTGTCCCTGTAGTGTGCGCCGCAACGTCCGCGCTGCCTGAACTTTGCTGTGACACCTGCATCCAGGTCGATCCTCACGATACCCGGGCCATGAGCATGGCGCTACAACAGGCCCTGGTGGACGAAGACTGGAGGTCCTCAGCGGGCCGGCAGGGCAGGGAGCACAGCCGGCAGTATACCTGGGGGCGTACGGCGGCGAGTCTGGTGGATATTTTCAAGGGGTTGGCCGGGTGAGGAATCTCCGGGGAGGCGCACGCCCGTGAGAGAGTTGCGCATAGGTGTGGATGTACGTCCATTGTGTCATCCCGGCACCGGTATATACCGTTACACAGCTGAATTATTGCAGCGGATGTGTGCAATGGGTGGTGACTGGTTCTTTTATTCACCACAGCCTTACGATACAGGCCCATTCACCCGGCCCAATGTGCGACACAGAATTGCCGGCCTGCCCTCGGCGATTCGGGCCAGCCAGACGGCACAGCTGTTTTTTCCCCTGTGGGCAAAGCGCGATGCTCTGGATGTGTTCTGGGGGCCGAGGCACCAGTTGCCTCTGTTCTTGCCCGGCAGTATTCGATCGGCGGTGACGATTCACGACTTGGTGTGGAAAGAGTTTGGCAAGACCATGCGCTTTCCCGGCCGTGAGATCGAGGCGTTTTTTATGCCCCGGGCCATGGCCCGGGCCACTGACATTGCTGTTGTGTCGGAATTTACTCGCTGTGAAGTCGAAAAATACTACCCCCGGTTTTCTGACAAAGTTAGCATCGTGACGGGCGCCAGTCTGCTGCATGGAGCACCGGGCGCTTTAGCCGAGGGGCAAACAGCGCAGGGCTACTTCCTGTTCGTGGGCACCCTGGAGCCCAGGAAGAACCTTCCCCGACTGTTGTGTGCCTATGCACGTTTTGTGGCTACTTGCCCGCACGCCCGCAAATTGAAGATTGTGGGCGGCCAGGGCTGGGGTGGTCATGACACTCTCGAACTGGTGCGGGAGCTTTCGCTCTCAGACCGGGTCGAGATTCTTGGCAGGTTGGATGACGATCAGCTTAAACAGATGTACCGGGGAGCTTATGCCCTGGTGATGCCGTCCCTGTACGAGGGTTTCGGATTGCCGATAGCGGAGGCCTTGTCCATGGAGGTGCCTGTGATCACTTCGCGGCAGTCTGCCATGTCTGAAGTCGCTGGCGGCGCCGGGCTGCTGGTGGACCCCTTTTCGGAGCGGGAAATAGCCGACGCTTTGCGGCGCCTCAGCGAGAATACAGCGGTGTACGAGACCTTGAGAGCCCGTACCCATGTGGAATCAAGACGCTATGACTGGGACAGATCCGCCGCTAAAATGTATCGCCTGCTTACAGGCGCAACTGGAGAATAAATGCCACTCCATGGAGCCTTCACCGCGATGATCCTGACTTATCAGGTGGTGCTGTGAAAAAGCATGATCTTTAATTCCTACCTTTTTCTCCTGGCCTTCCTGCCCCTGGTGCTGGTCGGTTTCGCAATTCTGGTCAGGATGAACGCAGGGGCTGCCGTTATAGGGTTTTTGTGCCTGGCATCGCTGTTGTTTTACAGTGCGTGGAACCCGGCCTACCTGCCCCTGTTACTGGGCTCCATCTGTCTGAACTACCTGCACGGCCGCCTGATAATGGCCGGTGGCGCACCCTGGCGCCTGGTCTTGTTGTGGTCCGGGGTATCCCTGAACCTTGGGCTCCTGGGATATTACAAGTACGCCAATTTTTTCCTTGCCAGCGTCACTGAGGTTTCCGGTCGTGACTTCGCCGGCCTGGATATCATCCTGCCTCTGGCGATTTCATTTTTCACCTTTCAACAAATCGCCTACCTGGTAGACACCTATCGCGGCCTTTGTGAAGAACGATCATTCGGCCGCTACCTTCTGTTTGTAGGGTTTTTCCCACAGTTGATCGCGGGCCCGATCGTGCATCACAAGGAGATGATGCCCCAGTTCAATCTGGCCTCTATCAACCGGCAGTTGGATGTCAAAATAACTCACGGCATTATTTTTCTCGTAGTGGGTCTTGCCAAGAAGGTGCTCATCGCGGATTCTCTGGCGCCCTATGCCATCGATGTGTTCGATGTACAGCAGGCACCGGTCTTTGCGGACGCCTGGCTGGGCACTTTGAGCTATACCCTGCAACTCTACTTCGACTTCTCCGGCTATACCGACATGGCGATAGGTATCGCGCTGTT
>QNFS01000245.1 GCA_003646415.1 Gammaproteobacteria bacterium | reverse complement strand
TTGCACTTCTATCAAACGGACGGCGCTCCTGACCAAACGCCGCTGCTGGCCGGTAGAGACAAATCGATGCCCGGCCGAGATGAAGTGGCCGGTCATGGCACACGCTCTAACGGTGGTCCACGTGGCGCATGGCTACTTTCCAGTACCCCGATCACAATCATCGGAGCGGCGCAGCTCGGACAGGTCCAGGGACTGACGGGTTCCGTTTCCTGGACCTCGGATGCATCACGTGGTGCATCATCATTTTCGACCGCCAGGAGGTCTCGGGCCCGCACCAGCTTATCCACCCGGTGAGTATTGGCCATCCAGCCGTAATGGCGAATACGATGGAACCCTCGGGGCAGCACATGGATGAGGAAGCGACGAATGAACTCATCAGTATCGAGTGTCATGGTCTTGTGGCGAGTGCGCCCTGTCTCTCGGTAGTCTTTCCACTTGAAGGTCACACCGCTCTCATCCAGGGCAAGCAATCGGCTGTTGGCAATCGCGACCGTGAAACGGCCGTTCACACGACAAAAGAGACATGTCCCCTATCAACTCAAATTGGTGGCTCTACCTAAGGATGTATTAACCTTGTTTCGTAGCCCGCACTTGAAATAAGAATGCTAGGCTCATGACCCAAGACGTAGCTATCCCGACAGTCACCACCACTGGGGCGTGGGATGTCAAGGGTGAAGCGCCCAATTCAATAGGCAAGACGTCATGGTATTGAGCATATAACTGCTGCACAGCAGTTGAGGCGTCGTAGGCAGCCCACATCGGCCCCGGCGTCCAGATAACATAAAGGATCGTGATCACAGACACCTGAAACCTCGATAGTTTCGGGCCTACCAAATATGCAGCAACGATGAATCCAAACATCACTGAAACAAAGTTCATCACGTGCTGCGCGGCCTCGGAACGCAACGAACTGATAACATCGATTATTTCGTATTCTGTCATGCCTAAAACTCCTGTTTACTGAACTTTAGATAAGCATAGACCGGATGTCTCAGATTAGGACTATTGAGACATCGGACTGGCCATCTCATTTAGTTTTCTGTTTCCTTATATCCCACATGAACTTCATCGCGATAATGGTCACTATCGCGGGAAGTGCTACGCCAATGTACAGTGATAATTCGTTAAATGAATATTGTCTATCGGGGTTTAGACGTCGAATCTCTTGCACGAATTCCAAGTATCGAGAACCGGATGTATAGACACCATTGCTTGTCATGATCTGATAAATACAGAAGAAAACGTTGATCATTATAGTCTGAGAGGAGGTGAGTGCTTTGCCAACCGTGTAAGCGGTTATCAGGTATGCAGTTAGGAAAGTAAATGACATTCCCGTCCACGTAAGAAGGACTGCAATCATTGAAGCGATCGAGTCTGCCAGCTCATATTCAGTCATCTCTTGCTTCCTGCCATTGTCTCATTACAAGGATAGACGGAATTCAGCAAATGGCCGTTCATAGGACTGAACGGCCGTTCCCACCACAATGTAGTCCTTCCGTCCTATTCTCTACTATACTCATGATAGCTGGCAGGTATCTGTCAGTGAGAGCGGGACATGCAAAAACGCAAGGTGATAGAAGCAAGTACTGAGTGGATTGGGATGAACAACTTATCGAATAGATGTGTCTGCGATACCAGAGGTTCATGATGTGTCAAAGCTGCCTCCATGGCTCTGCCGTCTCCTGTGTTGGTTAGGGTTTCATGACTTTCGCGTAACCAGTAAGACGTTCGGGTTTGGTGCCGCAGGCGGTGTCGAAAAGGTCCAGTGCCGACGATGCGGTATGACCATGACTCGCGAGGCATGATTGTTCTTTACGTCATGGCGGCTGAGGGAGAATGATGCAGGGTTTCGAGGGCGCAGTTGAGATGTCGGTCCAGTTACCCCCCTGAAGGCACCGTCCCTGTGCCTGCCGCCCTCGCCCTGTTCACCATTGGACTCGCTGGCCTTGGATGGTCAAGGCGCAAGAAGAGTTAAAAACTAAGTCCAGTGATTAGCCCGCCACGTGCGGGCTTTATTTTGCCTACGATTTGGAACTGGTAAATGTCTCAAGTTAGGACATTAGGGACATAGAGGCCATCACTACCACATTGACTCGCAGCTCTGCACGGTGTCAATTGAGTCGGTAGTCGTTCACGTCTCACTCGACGCAAGTCGCATGAGTCCCGGCTCGAGCCGGCGCAGGTCCTCGCGCAGCAACCTGGCATCCGATGAATACAGGTCATAGTCATTCAGGTCGGGCAACGGCACCAGGCGCATCTGGCTAATCTCGGGTGAGTGCGGCTTGAGTCGTCCGGATGCCAGGCCCTCGCGCAGCGTTGCAAATCCCTGCTGGGGAGAGCACCGGTAGAAAAAATCCAGCCGGTAGGGACCGGGCTCTTCAGCAACATAGGGGATCGCATCGACACGCAGCAGACGAACCGCCGTGATCTCGAAGCCCAGTTCCTCCGCCACCTCACGCCGCAGTGCGGACTCCAGCACATCATCCGGCGACGACGGGCTTCCGGCTCGGTTGGGATCACCGGGGATCGAATCCAGAGACCCACCAGGCAGCCCCCAGGCACCTCTAGCCCGGTAGCTGTGTTCGACCAGAAGCAGTTCGGGGGGCGAGACCTCTTCATCGATCATTACGGCCGCTGCCCCCACCACCCAGCTCCTGGTAAACAGGCCCTTGAGAAAACCGGCCAGGCGTGGGGGAAAAGACCGCCAGATGCGTAGTAGCAGAGCATGGAGCCTGGGGTTTCGCTCGATGATTCGCGCTAGCCAGACAAGCATCTCCGTTCACCCCCCGATATCGACATATGAGTCACTCTACGCCCAATCGAAAAATACTTCTTCGAGTTTACACATAGCCTCAGTCGTTTTCAGCCAGTTTTTATAGTACAGCTCATCCGTCCGTAGATAGGACGTGAAACGGCCGTTCACACCACTTTTCTGCCGTTCCGTTCTGGAACTACAAATTGCTAGGGCAATGCTAGTATGCGTCCTTGAATTGGTATGCCATAGATTTAAGTTATGCTCCAATTCGCTACCTCCCCCAGGCAAATTGTCCGGCTTCGTGGTCCTCAAGTATACCAATCAACTGTACAGCTTCCTGTCGGGAAAGGCCTTCTTTTATGGCTACCGGAGTTTTATCTACTAACTCACTCACCTCGCTTGTGCTCAGTCCAGTCAAGAGTTGTATAGCCGCAATGGTTTTCTGTTTATTCGGCCCAATTGATCTCAACCATAGACGGTACCTTCGGCTATCGGGAATGGATGACATTCTACGAAGGGCTGCTTCCACAACTTCAGGCCCATGCTCTTTCGTAATGTCGCTTAGGCCCCGTCCGTCGCGCCACACATCAAAATCGAGCATAAATTCAGCGAGTTCATCTATAAATTCATCATCATACTCTGACATTATTTATAAACCTCGGTTACTTTAATTTTCCATCATAAGGTTTAAACCACCGGCTTTAGCCGGTCAGCTTTAGCTGCGATACTGTACCGAAAGACCTGGAGAGTGGTATGGATTACAGGTATGGCAGCCACACGGTATACCAAATAGAGTATCACTTTGTGTGGGTTACGAAGTATCGCTACAAGGTATTGACTGGATGAGAGTGGTCACGATAATTGATGTGGTGTTTTGCACTTTATTTGATGGATTATCGGTCAGGGCTGTTGCATAAGATTGGCTCCATCAAGCCCACGGGGATGTTTCGTGGTC
>QNFS01000244.1 GCA_003646415.1 Gammaproteobacteria bacterium | reverse complement strand
TGCTGGTCTACCAGAATAACGAACCCACTGCCCGGGTGGCCTCCACCGACGAGTAGTGACTGTGCCCGGCCCTGGTGGCCGGGTGTCTGCAAAACATTGCGGGGATGCACGCAATACAGTGTAGTGTGCTTGTATTTCACAAAACAGCCCCCACATACAGGACTTACGGTGTTAATTCCTGCAAAGCCCGGAGATTATTATGGGTTCTTCCTCTGTCATTGAACTCCCCCTGCTGCCCCTGCGCGATGTCGTGGTCTACCCACACATGGTGTTGCCGCTGTTTGTCGGCCGGGAAAAGTCGATTGAAGCCCTGGAAGATGCCATGGCAAACGACAAGCAGGTTCTGCTGGTAGCACAGCGCCACGCCGCGGACGACAACCCGGGCGCCGATGATATTTACCAGGTCGGCACGGTCTCTAATATCCTGCAATTGCTCAAGCTGCCCGATGGCACCATCAAGGTGTTGGTGGAGGGCGGCTTTCGTGCAGTGGTAGATAGCGTGGACGATGACGGCAGCTTCGCGGTGGCCGGCGTGCGCGAGGTTGTCAGTGACGATATTCCCGATGATGAAGTCGAAGCTCTGCTGCGCTCCACTATTACCCAGTTCGAAAAATACGTGAACCTGAGCAAGAAGGTGCCGGCAGAGGTGCTGACCTCACTGTCCGGAATTGATGAGCCCGGCCGCCTGGCCGATACCATCGCCGCCCACATGAGTGTTGACCTGGAAGAAAAACAGCGCATTCTGGAAATCTCGGGCACCCGCACCCGGCTCGAGCACCTGATGGGGCTGATGGAGGCGGAGATCGACCTGTTTCAGGTGGAAAAGCGCATCCGCGGCCGGGTTAAAAAGCAGATGGAGAAGAGCCAGCGCGAGTACTACCTGAACGAGCAGATGAAGGCCATTCAGAAAGAACTCGGTGATATGGACGAGGTGCCCAACGAACTCGATGATTTGCAGGGTCGTATCATTGAGGCCAAAATGCCGACTGAGGCGAAGGAGAAGGCTGAGTCTGAGCTCAACAAATTGAAAATGATGTCACCCATGTCAGCGGAAGCTTCCGTTGTACGCAGTTATGTCGATTGGATGGTGAGCGTCCCCTGGAGCAAACGCAGCAATGTCAAGCACGACCTCAAACGCGCCTCTACTATTCTGGACGAGGATCACTATGGCCTGGAAGAGGTTAAGGATCGCATTCTGGAGTATCTCGCAGTCCAAAAGCGGGTGCGCAAGGTAAAGGGGCCGGTACTGTGTCTGGTGGGGCCTCCCGGCGTGGGCAAGACCTCCCTGGGTGAGTCGATTGCGCGCGCGACGAATCGCAAGTTTGTGCGCATGGCCCTGGGCGGCGTGCGTGACGAGGCGGAAATCAGAGGCCACCGGCGCACCTATATCGGCTCCATGCCGGGCAAGTTGTTGCAGAAAATGGCCAAGGCCGGAGTGAAGAACCCCCTGTTTTTACTCGACGAGATAGACAAGATGGGTATGGATCACCGGGGTGACCCGGCTTCGGCGATGCTGGAAGTGCTGGATCCGGAGCAGAATCACGCCTTCAATGACCACTACCTGGAAGTGGATTACGATTTGTCAGATGTCATGTTCGTCTGCACATCCAATACCATGAATATCCCCATCCCCTTGCTGGATCGCATGGAAGTGATTCGCATCCCGGGCTATACCGAGGACGAGAAACTCAATATCGCCGAGCGCTACCTGATTCCCAAGCAAATCAAGCTCAACGGCTTGAAGAAAGGTGAGTTGACGATTGCCGAGGATTTGGTGATCGACATCATTCGCTACTACACGCGAGAGGCCGGGGTGCGTTCCCTGGAGCGAGAAATCGCCAAGGTATGCCGCAAGATGGTTAAGGCTTTTGCCCTGGGTGAAACCCAGGGGGGTGCCACGGTGACGGCCAAAATGCTGCCCGGTTTGCTGGGTGTGCGAAAATACAACTATGGCATAGCCGAGGAAGAGAACAAAGTTGGCCAGGTTACGGGCCTTGCCTGGACCTCTGTCGGTGGTGAACTGCTGACCATTGAGGCTGTAGCTGTGGCCGGTAAGGGTCATCATGTGAAGACAGGTTCCCTGGGTGATGTAATGCAGGAGTCTATACAGGCGGCAACCACAGTAGTGCGCAGCCGTTCCCAGATGTTGGGTATTCCGGTCACTTACTACGAGAAGCACGATGTGCATATACACGTGCCCGAGGGTGCCACCCCCAAGGATGGCCCAAGCGCCGGTATCGCCATGTGCACTGCCCTGGTTTCGGTGCTGACCGGTATTGCGGTACGTGCTGATGTGGCGATGACTGGCGAAATCACCCTGCGTGGCGAAGTGCTTCCCATTGGCGGGCTCAAGGAGAAATTATTGGCGGCGCGCCGGGGTGGTATCAAGACAGTCATCATCCCCAAGGAAAACGAGCGCGATCTGACAGAGGTTCCCGACAACATCAAGCAAGACCTCAATATCCGCCCGGTGAAGTGGATAGATGAGGTGCTGGGTATCGCCCTGGAGAGCATGCCTGAACCGCTCAGCGATGAAGAGTTTCTCGCTGACACCATGGCAACAGCCGCTGAAAGTGATTCAGATGGAAAAAAACGAATAAATACGCACTAACTGGCGTGTTCTTTATTGACCGGGATTCCCGCTGTGGTATAAAGTCACGGATCTGACTGTGTTGGTGTCAACGGAGTTAAAACTAATAGCTGACGGTATGCATTTTAAATAAGAAATGGGGGCTCTGGCTGAAGTGTCGCTTGGGCTCCAGGTTATGTCGTGGTAACAAATACAGGCCTGTATCTATAAATTTCAAGGGGATAAGTGTGAATAAAACTGAACTGATTGATGCAATTGCATCGGCCGCCGACCTGCCAAAAGCTTCTGCAGGTCGAGCATTGGATGCGGTCTTGGAAAGCGTTAGCGACGCGCTCGCCAAGGGAGACCAGGTTGCTCTGGTTGGCTTCGGCACCTTCTCTGTAAAGCACCGCAGTGCTCGCAGTGGTCGCAACCCGCAAACTGGCGCAACAATTGAAATTGCCGCATCCAACGTCCCCAGCTTCAAGGCTGGTAAGGCGCTGAAAGGGGCGGTTAACTCCTGAATTCACGGGGTTAAGCTGTTGTAGCCAGCCAGCAGAGCAATCCTCCGGAATGCCTTGTCGGTGACACCCTGATCCAGGTAAAAGGCGCACTTTCCGGTGCGCTTTTTTTTTAGCTGCAAAGAGTACAAGAAATGCTTCAAGACATACGTAAGAGCACCAAGGGAACCACAGCCAAGATTGTGGTAGGCCTGATAGTCCTCTCTTTCTCAATCTTCGGGATTGAGTCCATTCTGCTCGGTAGTGGTGACAGTGGTATTGCCGAGGTTAACGGCGAGGAAATCACACCGCAAGAGCTACAGCAGTCGGTGAATACCCAGAAACGGCGCCTGATCTCTATGATGGGAGACAACCTCGACCCGGCCATGCTCGACGATCAGCGCCTGGGCGCACAGGCGCTGGAGGGACTAATTAATCACAAGCTACTGACGCAATCAGCCAATGCGCTGAAGCTGGCCGTATCGGAGCGCGAAATAGGTGCGGTTATAGGGGGTATGGAGCAGTTCCAGATTGACGGCGCATTTTCACCTGACGTTTACAAAAGTGTGTTGTCCAGTGCCGGTTATACGCCGGCCTACTTCAAGCAGAGTTTGCGTGAAGACATGATGCTCAATCAGCTGCGCAGCGGCTTGGCTGGCAG
>QNFS01000243.1 GCA_003646415.1 Gammaproteobacteria bacterium | reverse complement strand
ATAATACCCTATAATATACCCACAGTCAACAAACAGGAAATATTATGTCAGACCCACATCAAACATCAGACCCTATCCATGAATACTATCAAGTAACGGAAAACTGTTATACGGACATACGCGCGGCGCGTGAGGCATTCGGTTGCAAACTAACAACCGTAGACCAGTACGACCAAATGGAAAAGGCGTTGGGCATCATGTACTTACATTGTCCCGAAGACATCATGGAAATTGTACTTGGAACTATTGAAGAAGCCACATGGCGTAGACCTTATTTCAATTTCCCCTTGACATACATGGAATAATACCCTACAATATACCCACAGTCAACAAACAGGAAATATTATGTCAGACCAATTCTACGCAGTACAATTCAGAAGCATGCACACAGCCATACACAGCATCGCAGTGTTCAGCCTTGAAACAGAAGCGCAATGGTTCTTTGACCTTCTTGACAACAACACGGAAATCCCCGAAGATTATCAATTTGACGACAACAACTTTGTGGGCTTTCAAGAAATTAACTACCGCGACAAACCATACGAAGCATTCGACATGGAAATATTATACATGAATGAATGGGAAAAGAATGGCAACCGCGTTCCAGACGTGTACAACTACTAGGACATTATTATGCGCAATATTCTAATACTTATTTCACTTATCGCACTAGCAGGTTGTACTGTAGATAACAGTGACCTTGTACAACATTCTTATACAGACGAACAGACGGACAGTAATACTGGTTTAGTATTGCAACCATCTGCAAACATGTGGGTATCTTTCCCTGAAATGGTTAATATCTATCTTGCTACAGAAACATGTATGGGTATGACAGCACGACCAGCGCCAACAGTTGCGTTCAAATCATTTTCCGAACAACGAATCGGAGGTGTTTGGGGATTCTATCACGCAGGTGAACAAGTGGTATGGATTAATGCAGACGAGAACCTTGCGCCCCGTAGTCAACAAACCGACACAGAAACACTACAACATGAATTCATACATCATATATTATATGCAAATGACTCCCCTTACCATGACGGTGAATCACCAGAATTATTCCAGAAATGTGGTATAGGTGTCAATACCTATAATTAATTACTTGACTTTGTAACCTAATGTGTTATAATAGTACACAGTCAACAACAACAGGAACAAACAATGAGTAAAATACACACGGGACACGTAGCACTTTCGGCAGGCATTATCATAGGTACTGTCTCTGTCGCGCTTCTATTTGGTCGTACAACACCAGCGGTACATTGGACAACTATGTGGTCATGTATTGGTATGGTATTCTTAACAAATCTATTAGCAGGCTTCAAGCAATGAAACCAATCGTAATATTACATCGCATGAACTGGAAAGACCGCAGTGCGCCACCTTGCACAATGGTAGATGAATATTCCGTGGATGACGGGGACACTTGGATTTCCCGTTCTGAATTCCATCAATGGCACAACGACTTAATAGAAATTATTGACGTGTATCCAAGTGCAAAAAAGACTTGACGTTATAACCTAATGTGTTATAATAACCACAGTCAACAAACAACAGGATAATATCATGCCGGTACTAATGAGTAAAGAAGAAATTGCATTTACTATCCAACTAACAAGGGATAGAAATAACGCCACACACGACGCACACTATGACCGCGTGCTTGACCGTATGTGTAACTACGTCGAAGCTAATCTTGACGACTTCATGGAATGTTATGACGTTGAGGTGGATGAGGCTGGTGTTACACATATCCGCGACAAATCATGAAACTAACAACCGAACAACAACTAACGGTAGATGAACACGAAAAAGATTCACGCGGCTACGTTAAATTCCTTGGCGACTACAGTAAATTAAAGGGTATGGGTTTTACCTTTCAAAAACTGTTTGCCAGTAATTACATGCAGTGGGAACGCAATCACTTCCGTGTCTGGAAGAAAGGCGGGGACATTACCCACGACGAATATAACCTGTTCAAGCTTATCAGGTTTATGCAGACACACCCCGAATTAAGGACTTCGACTTCCCTCGACGGGAATACAAGTTTTGTATTCTATAAACTTTACTATGCAACCGAATTCAATCAGTATGACTACGACTATCATCCATACGACAAAGAACATATTAAACTGTTTAAGGATTATTATCAAGCAGTACATGAACACATCGAGGCTGGCGGCGGCGCAGACGACGACTTCCCTGAACCAATAGGCGACAGCGTGTACATGCGTAAAAAGGATATGGATGTGCTTACAGAATTTACGGACTTGGGCTGGATTGAATTAGCATACTACCCAGAGGATTAATGTGACGATTGTAGGACGCTTGACTTTTTAGGATGATTGTGTTATACTGAACTTGTATTCATAACTATAACTTTACCTTTATAGAAACGGAGGGTAGTATCATGTAGTGGTCGCTTGACAATAACACTTACTTAATAACACCAAAACCAAACCAATAGAATTTTAAAGGAATTAACAAAAGGCGTAACTTAGGTTGCGCCTTTTTACATTGTGATGATTGTGTGATGCTATGATGAAACGAATAGACAATATTGTGATAGGTGAACTTGTCGAAGGTGTGACGCTGGAAATGCTAGGCGTTTGTGATGATGAGGTGACGATACATATTTCAGAGGATGATGCACGCGAAGCCAACTTCTTTCTACCACGGCTGCTGGTGGACGCTGGTGTATTCACCAACACGTCTGAAGTTAGACGCATACAAAAGGATAGGACGAAAATGGGACGCTTGTCCGATGACGAGCGCATTTTGTGGCGAGAGCTAAAAGACCCTGAACTTACAAAGTTCAAGGTCGGTAAAAAACTATTCTGGCTTATAGCTGGCGAGTTTACTGTATAGTTCAGCCTGTTCGGCATCTAATGGCTTGCAACCTTCAGCAATATCCATGTAGGCTTCCATTAAGCTTGATACAGGTTCACCAACATTGTCAGCAACGCATTGTACCAATTTATCCACGTGCGGTGTAGCACCCAAAAAAGAAGTTGCGCCACCGACACCACGATTTTCCACCATACCCATATGCACGTCAGAACCCGTCTGTAATAGATGGGCAGTGAACGCCATACCGCGTGATGTTTCGTGATACTTAATACTACGCTTGCGAATATAAAACATAATTGTTTCCCGTAATGATTGTTGACCCCGTCTATTATACAGACATATATTGAATAGTCAACAATTATTTAATTTAATTTATTTCATATAAACGCTTGCAATTGTAACCTAAAGGTGTATAATGGGTACCAGTCAACAACGGGAAACAATTATGAAAAACGGTCAATCAGTTAAACAAGTAGTAGAACAAACAGTTCAGCATTACATTAGTATGGCTGAAAAGCAACATGGTCGCACTTTCAACATGCCTACTATAGAATACTTCCATAAGGGTCGCAAGGGCGGACACGCCAACTTAACACGTTGGATGGTAGGCTTTAACGCTGGCTTATTAGAAGACAACCTGCAACGGTACATGGTTCGCACTATCCCGCACGAAGTTGCACACTTAGTTGTATATGCGGTACATGGTCAGGAATTTACGCGCGGTGGCAAGCGTATCATACATGGCGACAAGTTCAAAGCACAAATGCGCGCGTTCGGTTGCGAAACTACACGCTGTCACACTATGGACACTAGCAAGGTACGCCAAAAGAAACGCAAGACAACAAAGCACCCCGTTAAATGTGCGTGTGGTTGGACTGCATCGGT
>QNFS01000242.1 GCA_003646415.1 Gammaproteobacteria bacterium | reverse complement strand
ATTCTAAATGCGCGGTACCATGATGAGGTTTTATCTGTATTGGCTGAAATTTTCGCCAAATAAGAGTTACCTGATGTTTGCCACGAATAGAGGCTAGGCAATATGCACTTCTGATACTGTGTCAAAGCGCGGGCCATGGCGCGATGGTAACTCTATGATAAGGTATCTAAAGGTACTACCTTATAATGTTGCATATCGCCCCAGTGGGCCTGCAGGATGGCGATGGCGGCCAATGGCGCTGTTTCAGTGCGCAATACACGCGGGCCCAGGCATAGGGATTGAAAACCCGCCTGCTCGGCCGCGCTGATTTCTTGGTCGCTCAGGCCGCCCTCTGGCCCGACCAATAAAGCGATGCTGGCGGGTTTGTCACCTGCCCCCCCGATTGAATCCGCTCGATGGTGTAATACGAATTTGCGCGCCGCGTCGGTAGATGCCAGCCAACTCGCCACGTCCTGCAAGGCTTCAATCGCCGGCAGGCGATTGCGCCCGCACTGCTCGCAGGCGCTGATAGCTATCTGTTGCCAGTGGTGAATTTTTTTTGCGGCGCGCTCGCCAGCCAGTTTGACTTCGGTACGTTCTGTGAACAGCGGGGTCAGGACGTTCACACCGAGCTCGGTGGCTTTTTGTACCATCCAGTCCATGCGGTCACCGCGTGAAATGGCGATGCCCAGATGGATATGCAAGTTGGACTCGAGTTCCCGCGCCTGATGAGCGCCTGTTATCACCACCACTTTTTTCTTGTCGATAGTGGCTATTGTAGCGGGATATTCACCGTCCACACCGTCAAACAGGGTCAGCTTATCACCCTTTCGCATGCGCAGGACGTGGGCGATGTGCGCACTGGAGCCGGGCTCGAGCGCAATACTGGTATTGCCCCGCAGTTCCTGTCCGGTGTAAATACGGGGTATGCGCATGCTGGTCCCAGAATGTGGATGGGTGATGACTTACACTAGAGGTTCAGGTTGTTACAAATCTCCCGCGTGGGCTCCACCTGGTTCATGGTGTAGAAGTGAATGCCGGGGGCGCCGCTGTCCAGTAGAGTCTGGCACAGCTGGGTGATGATTTCGACGCTGAATCTGCGGATGCTGGCCTGGTCATCGCCGTAGCCCTCTATGCGCTGGCAGATCCAGCGGGGAATTTCGGCCCCGCAGTTGCGGGAGAAGCGGGCCAGGTTCTGGTAGTTGGTGATCGGCATGATACCGGCGTAGATCGGTTTGTCGATGCCGGCCGCCGCACACTGGTCCAGGTAGTAGAAGTAGGACTCCACATTGTAGAAGTACTGGGTGATGGCGCTGTTGGCGCCGGCGTCCAGCTTCTGTTTCAGGAAGCGGATGTCCTCATCGTAGCTCTTCGATTCCGGATGGATTTCCGGGTAGGCAGCCACCTCGATCTCGAAGTGGTCGCCGCTGCACTTGCGGATGAATTCCACCAGCTCGTTGGCGTATACCAGTTGCCTGGCACCGCCCATGCCAGAGGGCATGTCGCCGCGCAGGGCCACCAGGCGCCTGATGCCCCGCTCCCGGTAGGCGTCCAGCAGGGCGTTGATGGCCGCCTCGTCGTCACCGCCGAAGCTCAGGTGGGGGGCCACATCGATACCCGCCTCGCGGATGGCGGAGACCACCCCCAGGGTGGCGTCCCGGGTGGAGCCCCCGGCGCCATAGGTCACAGAGAAAAACTCCGGATTGAGGGCGTTGAGGGCCGGGGTGGTCTCGCCTAACAGCTTGTCCCTGCCCGCCTCGGTCTTGGGCGGGAAGTACTCGAAGCTTATTCGTGGTTTCGACACACGCCTCTCCTCAGTACTTGTAGCTGTCCGGCTTGTAGGGGCCGTCCACGCTGACGTTGATGTACTCGGCCTGCTCCGGGGTGAGGCGGGTCAGAACCGCGCCAAAACCGCCGATCATGTGCGCCGCCACTTCCTCGTCCAGCTTCTTGGGCAGGACTTCGACGGACAGGGCCGCCGGTTTCATTTCTGGCTCCAGATTGGCAAATTTGCGCTCGAACAGGTAGATCTGGGCCAGCACCTGGTTGGCGAATGAGCCGTCCATGATGCGCGAGGGGTGACCCGTGGCATTGCCCAGGTTTACCAGGCGGCCCTCGGAGAGCAGGATCAGGTGATCGTTGGCGGCCTGGTCGCGATAAACCTTGTGTACCTGGGGCTTGATCTCTTCCCACTCCCAGTTGCGGCGCATGAAGGCGGTGTCGATTTCGTTGTCGAAATGCCCGATGTTGCTCACCACGGCGCCGCATTTCAAGGCCTTGAGCATATTGGCATTGCACACGTTGTAATTGCCGGTGGTGGTCACCACCAGGTCAATGTTGGCGAGCAGGTCGTGGTTGATGCACTGCTCGCTGCCATCGTTGACTCCATCGATGAACGGTGACACCACCTCGAAACCGTCCATGCAGGCCTGCATGGCACAGATCGGGTCGATTTCAGCGATGCGCACAATCATGCCTTCCTGGTTCAATGATTGGGCGGAACCTTTGCCCACATCGCCGTAGCCGATGACCAGCGCTTTCTTGCCGGCCAGCAGGTGATCGGTACCGCGCTTGATGGCGTCGTTCAGGCTGTGGCGGCAGCCGTACTTGTTGTCATTCTTGGATTTGGTTACGGAATCGTTGACGTTTACCGCGGGCACTTTCAAGCTGCCTTGTTCCAGCATTTCCTGCAGGCGGTGTACGCCGGTGGTGGTCTCTTCTGTGATGCCGTGGATATTGTCCAGCATGGCGGGATACTGCTCGTGCAGCATGGCGGTCAGGTCACCGCCATCGTCCAGTATCATATTGGCGTCCCAGGGCTGGCCATCTTTGAGAATGGTCTGCTCCAGGCACCAGTCGTACTCTTCCTCGGTCTCGCCTTTCCAGGCATACACGGGAATCCCGGCGGCGGCGACCGCGGCGGCGGCGTGGTCCTGGGTGGAGAAGATGTTGCAAGAGGACCAGCGCACCTCAGCGCCCAGCTGGAGCAGCGTCTCAATCAATACGCCGGTCTGTATGGTCATGTGAATACAGCCGAGGATTTTGGCGCCGGCCAGGGGCTTGCTGTCCCGGTACCTGGCGCGCATCGCCATCAGCGCGGGCATCTCGCCCTCGGCGATCTCCAGTTCCCGGCGGCCCCACTCGGCCAGTGAGATATCAGCGACTTTGTAGTCTTCAGTTGTTTCCAGTTTTTCTGCTGTGCTCATCTTTTTTCCTCTGGACTCAGTGTCCTGTTCACAATTTAAATTCGTTAACGACTAAAGCGCCGCCTTAAGCGCTTCCGCCTTGTCAGTACGCTCCCAGGTAAAATCCTCATCCTCACGCCCAAAGTGCCCATAAGCCGCCGTCTTGCGGTAGATCGGGCGCTTCAGGTCCAGCATTTCCACCAAACCCTTGGGCCGCAGGTCAAAATGCTCACGCACCAGCTCCGCGATACGGTCGTCAGCCATCTTGCCCGTGCCGAAGCTGTCGATGGCGATGGAGGTGGGCTCCGCCACCCCGATAGCGTAGGGGATCTGGATTTCACAGCGATCAGCCAGACCCGCGGCGACGATATTCTTAGCGACATAACGGCCCGCATAAGCCGCCGAGCGGTCCACCTTGGACGGGTCCTTGCCCGAGAAGGCGCCGCCGCCGTGGCGGGCCATGCCGCCGTAGGTGTCCACGATGATCTTGCGCCCGGTCAGGCCGCAATCGCCCACCGGGCCGCCGATGATGAACTGGCCCGTGGGGTTGATATGGAATTTGGTGCCCGCGTGCAGCCACTGCACCGGCAGCACTTCCT
>QNFS01000241.1 GCA_003646415.1 Gammaproteobacteria bacterium | reverse complement strand
TTCATCCCTTTGGTTTTTCGATTCAAAAACCAGCTACGGGGTCTAAACAATCTGATATGGCTTTTACCTTTAGTAATGTGTTAAGGTTGGGTTCCGAAGAACTGGAAAGAGCTTCACAAGATTTAACAACGGCTATTAAGCTTACTTATAGGGTATACATGGACGGTGAAGATACACCGCAAACAGAACCCATAATATTAGAGCTAACTGAAGTAAATATAAACGCTCTAACTGTTACGGGGACAGCTTCGAGATCGAACTTATACCGTAGGAAGTTCCCAACTCGGGTGTACGAGCCGTAGGTTTTTAAAGGTCTGGTACAATGATAAATAAAATAAATAGTTTAATAGGTAAACCGTATAATGTAGACACTTTTAACTGTTATCACCTAGTCCAGGTTTTAGTAGATTGTGCCCCAGATTATGACTCCGCATATGATTCCGCCTGCGACTCTGCTGAGGGACTGCCAGATTTCGAAAGTTCCATTTCCGATGGAGAATGGGGAGATGGCGAATTGCAGGATTAATGAACCCAGGATCAATATTGCTAAAGCGATCAGGATGCGGAGCAGGTTCATAACATAAACATACCCGAATTTGAATATGTATCTATTATTCGCATACCAAACCACAAACCGTATCGACCATATCCAGGCATGCATCGTCAAACTCAACACCGCAACAACTGGCATCAATATCACAAATCTGGTCAACGCAGGAATGACACCCATAAAGCATTGGGGATGGACTAATCATGCACAAACTCTGACCACAGACATTGGCGTTTAAGGTTGCTCCCTGTTCAACTATAAAACCAGGCAGGAAATTGATTTCCCAACCGCTGTTGACAGATACATTCGACCCATCCCCCGCAATGAAATCCGGGCCAAGGACTAAAATCTCACATGCCTCGTAAGAAGCATCAAAATATTCTGTAACGCCAGACACCATATTTACGTTACAGGTCTCTACTGGTGCATTGATCGTGAAATTACCCGACGACTGGGCGAAGTACGTTCCATCGTCTGAATCGACCACGAATACCCGGTAGTCACTGCCGGTCGCCTGATCCGCCGGAATAGTCCAGGAATAGCTGCCGTCGTTACTGGTACTGGCTGTGATGGTACTGTCGTAGGCTCCGCCCTTATGCAAATGTAGCAGCGCAGTCGCTGCACAGGTGGCACCGCTCTTATTCCAGTTGACCGAGTAGGTAGTACCTGCCGTCCAGGTCTCACCACCAACCGGCTGAGTCACACTGTAGCTGCAGGTGGCCGGTGGTGTCCAAGTGTAGTCAATAACTAACAAAGGTGCGCTGGGGATATGGCCATCGTACGATAATCCCTTGTGAGAACCTGTTTGTACGCCCTGGCTGACAAATACCATGCTGTTTCCACCGCTCCAACCAGCTTTGTTGACAATGGGTTGAATAATTGTCTTCAGGTCAGGTGACTGGTAGTAGCTTAGATGTGACCAATCAGACAAAACCCAGTTTACGGAAGCAGCGCCGAATGTGCGGGATGTCAGGTTATTCGTCGTTGAAGTAAATGCTGCTGCATCGTTTACATCCTCAGTGCGATAGGTCACGCTGGTTGCCCCGGTGCCAGGATCGTAAGCACGGTATTCGATATAGGCACTGTTGACGTTGGCACCCTGCGGCACTGCCACGCCCTGGAAACGCAATCCTTCATCATGAGCCCCATTGCTACTATCAAGCCCTAGATTGATGAAACTGCTGTTTAGCCACATAGAGCCACTGGAATCAAATTCTTCGACATCATCATCACCTGTCTGGATTCGAAAACCAAAACTTCCAGAAGCTGGTAGTGTAGATGCGCTGCTCGTGTTCGACCAATCCGAGGTCTCGCCTACACGGTAGGCCCGCACTCGATAGTAAAAGGTACTGCCGTCGCTTAGGCCGGAATGAAGATATGAGGTGGCATTGGCGGCAACTGTTGCCAATGTGCTCCAACTGGAGCCGTCGGGGGAAGATTCGACAGTAAAGCCATCCTCGTTATAGGTGTGGTCTGACCAGCTCAGCTCAATGGAATTCGGGGTCGTGCCCCTGGCTACCAGGTTCACGGGAGGCAACAAGGTGGCACAGGTGGTATTACAAACCCTGAGTGTAAAAGCCTCGGTAGTGTCTGTCTCCCCAACATTATCAATTGTTGTGGGGCCAACGGCATACACCACAAGGTTGTTTGTGACGTCTACAAATACTTCACCCGGAGCGATCATTCGATAAAAATAGGAATAACTGGTGCTGTCGCGCCAATGCAGACTCACACCAGTGGTGTAGCTGGACGTGACATTGTCGTAATGACCAGTCTCTTGTCGAAAAGAAAAGTAATAATTAGTTGAGGCCGTACGGGTGGTTTTTAAGGCCCGTAAGCCCGGCCATTCCGTGTCTTCCTCATCAACCGGTATTAGCTGGAATTCCTGTAGTGTGGATGTGGGTGTAATGGTATGCAGTTCATAGCTATCCGGATCGTACCAACCTTTGAATTCAAAGTGCGGCGGATTGAATTTCATCCAATTGCGGCTACCACCCATAAAATCGGAACTGTCACAGTATTCACAATCGCTGGAACCATCATTATTGGTGTCAGTTCTGGCGTGATTAAAGTCAAAATTGTGGCCAAGTTCGTGGATGATTACACCGTGCATTATACTGACAGGATCCATGCTCACCGCCCAGCAACTGTCACCGCAGCCAAGTTGGGCCTGCCCGCCGAATGTGCATTGGGGGTCATAGTCCCAGTAGTTGGGAAGAATTAATGAATGGTGTTTATAGCTACTTCGGCTTTGACCGGTTGCCGCTTCCCACATGTCCAATGCAGCACTGACATAGCTTGATGATGAACAAGAGCCTGGGTTACCTTCCAAATAGTAAAGGTCGATTTGATACGGTCCGTAAACAGGAAGTTCGGCAGGGCTGATACCGGGTGCGGCAGAAGGGATGGTCAAGGTTCCCAGTGAAGCCGTATCGTAGAAATGGGCGACGTTTTTGGTCTCATTGAACATCCGGTCTTTTACGTTTTGTAACGTTGCCCCATTGGGGGTGTTGCCGGGCGTTCCATAGTCATAAACTACCGCGTCATTAAAATCGACTAGTAGTGTTAGTACTTCACGGGTTACCGGGGTGGCGACGGGCGCCTCAGCATCAGCAGAGCGGTCAATGGGGATATTGTCAGGATAGACTTCAAGCAGTTCCAAATCCTGGAAATCAATATCACGGCCATTGGGCCGTTGGGAACCATGCACGCTAATAATATTGCCGGTGCGGAAATTCTCATTCACCGGACCATTTGCCGGGCCGGGCATAAACACTTCCGTGCGGGCACCTGACTGGAGGTCAATAATGAAGTACTGAAGAGTGTATGTATCGGTTTCAAAATAGTCGGTAATCTCAACACTGGCTTCACCCGTTACTGTTACAGAGCCCGGTCGGCCTTGCGCAAGCCCTGTAGCTGAATATGAGCTTATGGCAAAAAAGAAAATGGATAAAATGAATTGCGAGGAAAACTTCACCCGGCACATACTCACCTTGTGTTGTATTTTTGCACTCAATGCAACCACGTCACGTATGCTCATATGCCCCCCGTCCAACATTTAGTTAATACACTCACAATATTATGAGTTGAAGCTCTGCGCTGCGTTTCCCGCAGGACCAATTAGTAAATTGAAATTTGCTGGCATCAATTCACATTAGATTGCCATGTTGATATATATCTTACATAAAAAAACACATGATCATTGCTTTTCTATTTCTCCAAATGGAAAACA
>QNFS01000240.1 GCA_003646415.1 Gammaproteobacteria bacterium | reverse complement strand
TCTTTAGCTCTCTACAAGCCCGCTACTTGCGATGAGTCGCTAAACGCCACCGCAACACCACTCTCATAGCGCAAATCCACTCGCTCAACATCCTCTGCGCGAGCGGCCAGCTCCGTGCGGTAAATCACCACAAAGCGATGCATACGCTCCAGAAACTCTTCACTACCCACTATCAGTTGCATGCCACCGGCCAGTACCGCTTCCACCTGTCCCCGCTCATCCACTGCCAACTGCTCTACGGCAAGCCCCACCGGCGCCAGCAATTCCAACAGGCGTTGGTATTTGGCCACCAGGTCCCTGGCCGCACCATCCGGCCCCTGCAACAGGGGCAGGGATTGCCACTGACCGATCTTGGCGGAGTGAAACACCTCTCCCTCGTGATTCAGGAAGCCATCGCTGCCCCAGCGGGCAATGGGTAGCTGCTCGACCACATGAATTTCCAGTGCATTGGGCCATTTACGCCGTACCGTCGCCTCATAGATCCAGGGCAGCCCCTCCAGTTGCCGGCGTATGTGCTGCAGGTCGGCATTGAGAAAGCCACCGGCCAGGGCGGGCTGTAGCATCTCCTGCACAACTTCGGTCTGGGTGTGCTCCAACTCACCGGTAACACCAATCCGTTGTACGGGGATGCTTTGTAGTGTGATGTAGGCCTGCACAGCGGCGAGCAGGACCACACCGGCGCCCGCCAGGATCAGTACCCGGTTGAACCAGGCGAATGATTTGCGCGGACGCTCCACCGGCCCCTGTGTATCGCGCGTCGCTCCCTGGGTCGGTTTACGCCTGGATGCTTTCGCTGTCACCGGGCGACCCTTCTGAAGGCCGCGCTTTCCCGGGCGCACCTTACCCGGGCGGCTCTTGTTTACAGAGGCTTTACCGCGGGCTTTTTTCATCGCTTGCGCCATCTACTGCCACCCCTCCCGGCTCAACTCCACAATACGGCCGACCAGCGCATTGATATCCATACCGGCCACAGCGGCCGCCATTGGCACCAGGCTGTGGGAGGTCATACCGGGTATGGTGTTCACCTCCAGCACGTAGAAGTCGCCATCGGCATCGCGCATCACATCGACACGCCCCCACACAGAGCATCCCACGGAACGAAAGGCCCACAGCGCCAGCTCAGCCAGCTGCGCCTCCTCTGCCCGGCTGAGACCACTGGGGCAGTGATACCGAGTCTCGTCCGACAGATACTTGGCCTCATAGTCGTAAAAATCGTTATCCGTTTCCATGCGAATGGACGGCAGGGCCTGATCGCCCAACACAGCGACCGCGTACTCGGGGCCGTCGATAAACTGCTCCGCCAGCACTTCACCGGAGTACCCGGTGGCCACCGCATAGGCCTGCTGCAGCGCGACCGCGCTATCGGCACAAGTCATACCAATACTTGAGCCCTGGCAGGCGGGCTTGACGAATACCTTGCCAAAACGATCAATCACCCGTTGCCAATCCGTATCCGCAGCCAGCGTCACAAAACCACCGGTAGCCAGGCCCATGCCCTGCCACAATTGCTTGCTGCGCACCTTGTCCATAGCCAGCGCGGAGCCCAGCACCCCCGAACCGGTATAGGGAATACCCATTGTCTGCAGCGCACCCTGCATACTGCCATCCTCACCACCGGGCCCGTGCAGGGCGATAAAGGCACAGGACACCCCTTGCAACTGCGCCATCCAATCGGGGATGGCGGGGTCCACGGCGCGCACATCACAGCCCAGCGCCCGCAACGCCGTCACCACGGTCTGGCCACTGAGCAGGGAAACCTCCCGCTCCGCAGAGCGACCCCCAAGCAGTACGGCGACCGGTCCTTCAGGTAACATGTCCAGGCTCATTCCTGCCCCGCCTGCAAAAAGTTTATGGTGCTCAGGTCCTGGGCCAGGCGGGCAACATTTCCCGCCCCCTGGGTTATCACGATATCCCCCTCGCCAACGATGCTGCTCAACAGTTCGGGAACATCCTTTATTTGCTCTACAAAGATCGGCTCCACCTGGCCGCGCTGGCGAATGCTGCGGGTCAGACTGCGACTGTCCGCACCGGGTATGGCCTCCTCCCCCGCCGGATACACATCCAGTAACACCAGCACATCGCAGCTGGACAGTACCGCCACAAAATCTTCATAGAGATCCCGGGTACGGGTGTAGCGATGGGGCTGGTAAACCATAACCACCCGTCTTTCGGGCCAGGCCTGCCGGGCGGATTCCAGCGTGGCCTTCACCTCGGTGGGGTGATGGCCGTAATCGTCTACCAGCAAAGCCTTACCGCCGGGAAAAGCCACTTCACCCAGTTGTGTAAAGCGGCGCCCCACCCCGGCAAATTTGGCCAGCCCCTGTTGCATGGCGGCATCCTGCAGGCCCTCATCACAGGCCACCGCCACAGCGGCGGTGGCATTGAGCACGTTGTGGATTCCCGGCATATTCAGGCTCACCGCCAGGGATGATTTACCCTCGGGCCGGCGCACCACAAACCGGGTGCGGAGCCCCTCCCGCTCCATGTCTCTTATCCGATAGTCCGCATCCTCGGCGAAGCCGTAGGTGATCACCTGCCGTGTCACTTCCGGTAACAACTCCCTGATCACCGGATCATCGATACACAGTACGGCAAGCCCGTAAAAAGGCAGGTTGTGCAGAAACTCCAGGAACGTACGCCGCAGCACCGCAAAGTCACCGCCGTAGGTCTCCATGTGATCCGCTTCAATATTGGTGACCACGGCGACCATAGGCTGCAGGTGCAGGAAGGAGGCATCACTTTCATCCGCCTCCGCAATAAGAAAGCGGCTGGCACCCAGTTGTGCATTACTACCGACACTGTTGACCAGCCCACCGATAACAAAGGTGGGATCCAGCCCCGCCTCACCAAAGATCGCGGCAAGCAGGCTGGTAGTGGTGGTCTTGCCATGGGTGCCGGCGACAGCGATACCATGACGATAGCGCATCAGCTCCGCCAGCATTTCAGCCCTGGGCACCACCGGGATTCTGGCCTGCCTGGCGGCGACCACCTCCGGGTTCTCATCATCGACTGCGCTGGAACTCACCACGACATCCGCACTGCCAATATTCTGCGCCGCATGGCCGAGAAACACTTCTATCCCCTTGCGGGTAAGGCGGTTGGTCACTGCGGTGGCGTGCAGATCTGAACCACCCACGTCGTAACCCAGGTTCACCAGCACCTCGGCAATACCACTCATGCCCGTGCCACCAATACCAATCATGTGAATGCGTCGAATGCGGCGCATTTCCGGCACGTTATAGGCGCTCTTGCTATCGGGCATGCATCAACTCCTCGCAATAGTCGCTTACGCGTGCGGCCGCATCCGGGGTGGCGATGGCGGCTGCCGCAGCCGCCATGGTGGACAGTCTTTGCGGGTGGACCAGAAAGTCCTGCAGGGCCCCCGCCAGAGAGTCAACGTCCATCTCACTCTGGCGCAGCAAAATGGCGGCGCCACGTTCAGTAAGGGCGCGCGCATTCGCATTCTGGTGGTCGTCGATAGCCTGTGGCAATGGCACCAGCATGGAGGGACGCCCCATAATGGCCAGTTCGGCAATGGTCAGGGCGCCCGCCCGGCATAACACCAGGTCGGCCCAGGCGTAGGCCCCCGCCATATCCTCGATGAAAGGGGTGACCCGCACACCGTGGTCCAGCAAACTCCCGTAGCTTGCCTGCACGACTTCGGCGTGATCTTCTCCCGCCTGATGCCACACATCTAACAGTGCATCACTGCCTTTTACCAACTTGCGCACGGCGCCGGGGATCATATTATTGATGGGACGCGCCCCCAGGCTGCCCCCCAGCACCAGCAG
>QNFS01000239.1 GCA_003646415.1 Gammaproteobacteria bacterium | reverse complement strand
CTTGAGAAATGTATTCAATCCATGCTGTCTAAGAGCGAAGCTTTGGATTAAAGAAAAAGTGGTGCCCGGGGCCGGAATCGAACCGGCACGGTATTTCTACCGAGGGATTTTAAGTTTACCGGAAGCCTTGACATACGAGAGTTTCAAGATTTTTTTACTGGTAGATATCTCTGATTTTTCGCATTGTAGTCCTTTGTCTTGCCATGGCATCTTCCCAAAAAGCGCAAGAGGGTAGCAAATAATTGATAAAACAATGCGTTGAAATAGATTCTGGTTCAAAGTGAACAGTGATTCCGGGAATCTGAACACTGATTCCGGAAAAGTCGGAAAAGTGTTCAAATTGAACCAGAATCGCCGTTCACGTTAAACCGGAATCGGTGTTCAGATTGAACCAGAATCAGTGTTCAGATTGGGCCGGAATATGCATGTAACAGGTTTTTACTAAAGGAGTGGCTATGAAACGATTTATATTGATTACCTTACTAACATTTCTTCCTGGTTTGTCTTTCGCTGTGGGAGATTTTGACGAAACCAAGGCGCTAGCGGACCAAGGAAATATAGACGCACAACTCAATCTTGGTCTTATGTACCACTCTGGAAAAGGCAAAGGAGTAAAACGGGACTTCGACAAATCTTTTGAGTTGTTTCTCAAGGTTGCAAATCAAGGGAATGCAATTGCACAAAGCATGCTAAGTGTTAGTTACTATTATGGTCAAGGTGTGAAGAAAAATCGCTACGAAGCTTATGTTTGGTCACTCACTGCTGAAAAATTTGGAAATACAAAAGCTCAAAATTTTGGCCAGCTCATATCTAAAAAATTTTCCTCAAGCGAATTAATTTCGGCACAACAAAGGGCAACTGAGTTGCATGTCGAAATCCAAAATCGGATCGCTAAGGAAAAACAAGGAAAACCTCACTCGGATGAAAAGAAAGAGCTGGTGGCTTCGACAGCAGATAACCCGAGCTCAAAAATAATTGCAACCTCCTCTTACATTGACGAACCTAAAGGGTTAGCAATATTAAGAGATGAAGGCGTTATCACTGAGGATGAGTTTCAACAACAAAAAACAAAAATTCTAGAAAGAGAATAGTGTTCGTCTTATTGTTCGAGTACATACAAGCTGATTATAGAGGAAATCCACCATGAAACGACTTAGATTACATGCGTTACTGTATTCAACGGCCGTGTATTTACTATCGGGGTGCGCTGCCACTCAAGAGGTCACAAAGTTTTCAGCGGCTCAACCCAAAACTGTGTGCATTGCTGAACATAAAGCTGTGAAGGAAGGTGTTTTGTCAGCTCTTAAAACAGGGTTAACAAAACATGGTGTGGGTTCCCGAGTAATCGATGCTCAATATGTTGAACGCCATAGTATGTGGACGCCAAGCGTAGATCCAAATTACGTAAGAAACTGTGATGCCATCATGTTTTATGTCGCTAACTGGACTTGGGATGTAGCAATGTATATGTACTACGCTAACATTTGGGTAACCAACACTGGTATGACTAAAAAACTAGCACAAGCAAGCTACACAGCCGGAGCCGGAGTTAGTAAATTCATAAATGCCGAAACAAAAATTCTTGAGATGATTGACAGTATGTTCACCGAATACTATTCCAAACAAAATACCCAAATCGCTCAGGGGGTTAAACCAGAACCCAAAGTCATGGAACTTTCCCCTGTTGAAAAGGAAAAATTTATGGCTTCGACGGCAGATAAAACTGACTCTAAAAAACTCGCAACCCCTTTATACATTGAGGAACTCAGAGCACTATCGAAATTACGAGATGATGGCATTATCACTGAGGATGAGTTCCAGAAACAGAAAGCAGAGATTTTTGCCCGAGAATAATCTGCGTCTCAGTAAATCCGCTTCTTTTCATTAGAATCTTCTGGCTGTTACCCTGCCAGAAAACCCCAGTTATTACCTGTGCACTTTCAGGGGTAGCTTACGCTCCCAATGCACCAGGCATAAGTAGCAATGCTTTTTGAGTGATCACAACATCACGTGCAGTGTGGGCGCTGTTCGAAACTGTTATAACAATGCAGCTGCTGAAAGTTTTTTTGGCTTGTTGAAGCGCGAACTAGTAACCGTCGCCTATGCATAACCCGTGCAGAAATGTCTTATTCGTTGCCCGTTGGGTGTTGTGTGTGACGTCAGCCGATATGGACAACTTAGTCCCGTTACCTAAGAAACCCATCTGCTATTTTTGAGATGAAGCAGCCTTTGAGGCCAGATCTGGTCAGTTGCGACAAACATAGTAGTGGCGTTAACTTTTACGTATTTATGTCCCGTCACTCACTTTTAGTGTTCTTTCCAATTTATCTTCAGCAGACTTTTGCATCCATTTTGCCCAGTATTTCGATCTTTTTTCTTCGACACTATCTTTATGTTTTTCATACCATGCTTCTGACTTTTCGTTCATTACAACCACTTTGGTTTTCTTTTTCCATTTTTCAAACTTTTCTGAGTCAGTATTGAACTCCGTAGTTCCATCATTCCTAATTGGTATCATGGAAAACCGCGCCTTCCACGCACCAGTACGAGGCGTCAACATGCTGTAATATGTTTTACCAGTCATTACTTCCGCTTTCATAAAATCAGCTGCCTCAGAAACCACCATAAATGTGTGTTTTCCAGCTGTGGTCTTGTAGTTGATTTTTGTTTTGTTTTTCATAATGCCAATGAAAATCGTCTTGTCATCGGTTACTTCATAGATTGATGTTTTTATTCCTGCACCAACAAAGGAAGACCGCATAAAAACAATCGTAGATTCACTTTCAATCGAATCAACTCCATCGGAGTTCTCAGCATATGAGGTTGAGAAATTCGTTATTAGAAAAAAGGCAAATATTAGCTTTCTCATTTCTTTTCCTTATATTAGCAATGTGTGCGGCATTAGCCCATATAGGACCAATCAACCGCTTTAACTAAGAGACACTTCTGCTATTTTTAAACTGAAGCAGAGGAGTTTCAATATGAGCATGTCAAACACCACCAAACGGGTCAAGGAAATCCGCTGGAATACCCGTAGCAAGTTTTCATCAGAAGAAAAGATTCGCATCGTGCTGGACGGATTGCGAGGTTCGCAGGTTTTCTTCCAGGGTCACAGAACAAGCCGGCTTCGCTGTGAAAAAGAGGTTTTTTACGATAGTCTGTGAAACGACACAGTCTCTTGTTTAGTAACTTGTAGCTTTAAGTTGATCACTAACGATCATTTTGATAGGACAGTTTATGAGATCATCTTGTTTTTGTTTGTTGTTATTGAGTTTTCTATTACTTGCGTGTGCTGGTAATCCGGACGCTTCGGCAAATGATTCGCCGGAAGCTGTCTCCAACACAATGGCTGGTGATCGGGTAGAGCAAGAGCAGGTTCATTGGGCTAACCTGGGGCAAGAGCTTTGGGTCGAAGACCCGATCTTTAACGGCAAGTTACACTTGGTGGAAGCGGGTCAGCAAAATTCTCAAACAATTCTCCTAATTCACGGTTTGGGTTATCGCGGTATGCTTGATTGGGAACAGGTGTTTCCCGAGTTGTCAGACACATACCATGTTTTAGCTATTGATTTACCCGGTTTTGGAAGTTCGGATAAGCAGCAGGTGCAATACGCGCCACAAAAATATGCGCGATTGATCAATTGGGTAGTGAGCCAGTACGCACATGACTCCGTGATCGTGATAGGGCACTCCTTGGGCGGAGCAGTAAGTTTGCGTTTTGCCCACGATTATCCCGAGCAGGTTTCACGCCTGATCATGGTGGATACGGCTGGTGTACTACAACGCACTGTATTCATAAAATACTTGGCAAAAGTCCCAGTTACTTATGAGTGGTTGG
>QNFS01000238.1 GCA_003646415.1 Gammaproteobacteria bacterium | reverse complement strand
CTATTATTGAAGCAAGTGATTTTGCTGCAGTGTTCTGACCTGAGGACTACTTCCAACAACCGATATGACAATTAACCGGTCATACTCTGATTCATCCATATCTGCGACAGAACAATCACACAGTAACCGGGCAAGTTCAGGGGTGGTGTTGCTGTGCCCGACGATTAGTGCGGTACTCTGTTTATGCGCCAGTTTCTCGACCAGATCTGGCAGGTTGCGAGGGTCATAAATTCTCATCTCAAGATCGAGTCCGGTGGCTAACAGCTTTGCGGTATCACGGGTGCGTTTGTAATCACTTGACCAGATTTCCGCGATGTTTTTGTCCTGAAACCAAACTGCCAGTTGTTCTGAGCGGTTTTTGCCATTTTCGGTTAGCGCCGGGTCGCGACTACCATCTGCTTGTTTTTCGGCGTGACGGACCAGGTAAAGCGTGTAGCTGTTGTCAGTGTCGCTTGCTGTCGTGTTGCCAATGAAGCAACAGGCCAGAAGAAATATCAGGATTCGAAGATGCATTCAGTTTCCCAGCTCGGTCAGTAATTCAGCCTGGTGCTCTTGTATCAGCGGTTCGATAACCATATCGAGGCCGCCGCCGAGTAACTCATCCAGCTTGTACAGGGTCAGGCCAATCCTGTGATCGGTTACACGTCCCTGTGGGAAATTGTAGGTGCGTATGCGTTGGGAACGGTCGCCGGAACCGACCTGCAATTTTCGGCTTTCGGCCTGCTCACGTGCCTGTTTGGCTTTTTCCTGTTCCAGCAAACGAGCACTCAATAGTGACAGGGCGCGTGCCTTGTTTTTGTGCTGCGAACGTTCATCCTGGCATTCGACCACCAGGCCGGTTGGCAAATGCGTGATGCGGATGGCAGAATCTGTGGTGTTGACATGCTGGCCGCCTGCTCCGGAAGCCCGGAAAGTATCAATTGTGAGATCTGACGTTTGGATGTCCACGCCTTCAATGCTTTCACGCTCCGCAAGGATTGCGACGGTGCAGGCCGAGGTGTGAATGCGGCCCTGTGACTCGGTTTCGGGAACGCGTTGAACACGGTGGGTGCCGGATTCAAACTTGAACCTGGAATAAGCACCATGGCCGACGATACGGGCAACGATCTCCTTATAACCACCATGGTCGCCATGACTGGTATTGATGATTTCCATCTGCCACTTGTGGCTATCGATATATCTCTGATACATACGGAACAGGTCGCCGGCGAACAGGGCGGCTTCATCACCGCCGGTGCCGGCCCGGATTTCCAGGAAAATATTATTGTCATCGTCCGGGTCTTTGGGTAACAACAGGACATTAAGCTGGCTTTCCAGTGCCTGCTGTTGCTCTGTCGCGCTGTCGAGTTCTTCCCTGGCGAGTTCCTGCATCTCCTTGTCTTCACCTTTTAGCAGGCTTTGCGCTTCTTCCATGGACTGGCCGGCCTGCTGCCATTTTGTCCAGGTGGTCACCACCGGTTCCAGTTGTGAGTACTCAACTGATAATTCGCGAAACCGGTTCTGGTCTGCCATGATTTCCTGCGTCGACAGCAGCATGGAGATTTCCTCATGCCGCTCCTGTGCCTGGTGTAACCGGACATGTATTGAGGGCAACAGGCTCATGGGTTGTCCTCCGGTTCAAACAGGCGGTTGGCAACCCTGAGCAGTTCGTCATCCTGTTGTTCTGCTGCCTGGCGCAGGCGGGTGCTGGGCAGATGCAGAATTCGTTTGGTCAGGGTATTTGCCAGTTGTGTGATGACTTTTTCAGGGTCCTTGCCAGCCTTAATTTTCCTCAAGGCTTTTGCGACGAGCTCTTCGCTGTTCATGCGGGCATGCTTATGCAGGTTTTTCAAATAAACGGCAGCGCGTGCGCTATTCAGCCAGCGCATGAATTCTTCCACTGATTTGTTGACATCACCGGTTGCGGCCTCGGCGGCCTCTGTTCGTTTTGAAATATTCTCGTTTACAACTTTCTGCAGGTCATCAATGGTGTACAGGTACACGTTCCCGAGCTTTCCGACATCGGGGTGGATATCCCTGGGTACGGCGATATCGACCAGGAATATGGGTTGGTTACGGCGCTGCTTGAGCGCGGCTTTAACTGCTTTCGGGTGTATGACCGGCTCAGGAGAGGCGGTGGAACTGATCAGGATGTCGGCCTTATACAAGACATCGGGCAGGTCGGTCAGTGCAACAGCGTGTGCACCGAATTGTTCAGCCAGTTCAGCAGCGCGTACAACACTGCGGTTGGCGATGATCAGGTTTGAGACGCCCCTGTCATGCAGGTGACGGCCACACAATTCAACCATTTCGCCGGCACCGACCAGGATAACGGTTTTACTGCTCAGGTCTCCGAATATCTGTTTTGCCAGCATGACGGTGGTATAGGCCACCGATACCGGGTGTTCGCCAATACCGGTTTTGCTGCGGATTAATTTGCCGGTGGAGAATGCGTGTTGAAACAAACGGTCCAGGACTTTGCCTATGCCGCCTGCTTCGTGCGCCATTTGCCAGGATTGTTTAAGCTGGCCAACGATTTGGGATTCACCCAGCACCAGGGATTCCAGTCCTCCTGCGACCCGGAAAAGGTGGCGTACCGCATGCTCACGTTCGCGAACATAACAGTGTGCATCCATTTCAGCGTCACTCAAATTACCCCTGGTCTGCAGCCACTGGCGAACCTGTTCACGGCTGTGTTTCGGGCCGATGCTGTAAATTTCAGTCCGGTTACAGGTACTGACTACCACGACCTCTTCAACACCCTCCAGTTTGTACAATTCTTTTACCCGCGTTGCGTAATCGGTACGCGCGATAGCGATCTTCTCGCGAATTTCGAGCGTTGCAGTGTGATGGCTGATTCCGGTGGTTAGCAGTGGCATGGGTCTGTTTATTATATCAAGGCGCGGCGATTCTGCTGGCCCGACATGACAATATCAAGTCTGAAGCAGATTTGAAGTTGATTCAGAGTGTGATTATTGTCATGAAACGCTATCGGGGATTGGTTCGCTGGCTGCAAGCAGTTATCCTTTGACTTATGAATTTTAACTATTGTTTCATGAAAAGGGTGCGGGGCGTGTTCATTTTCGTCATGTTATTGATGACGGCGTGCTCAACGGTGCAGGAATCACCTGCCGAATCGTCCGCAGCTAGCACTCATTTATCCACGGCATCTGTTGCCGACGAAGCCCCGGATAGCAAACTGGAACCAACAGACCCCGACGTGATGTACCACGTTTTTGCTGCTGAAGTATTGGGCGATGAAGGTGATTTTTCCGCTGCGGCAGCCGAGTATCTTGAAGCAGCCCTGATTTCCGATGACCCTGAAATTGCCGAGCGGGCTGCCAGGGTTGCGGTTTCAGCCGGTGAATGGCAGATGGTTGCGCTGGCTTCGGACCGCTGGGCCATGTTGGATCCCACCAACCTGGATGCACATGAACTGGCTGCGGGTTCAAGACTCAGAGAGGGTGATTATGTTGGTGCGGAGTATCAACTCGGCCGGATACTCGAGATGACCGCTGCTGATCAGGCACATGGCTGGCGTATCGTCATCGCGTTGCTGGCGCCTGCAAACGATCAGGTCAGGGCCAACAAGGTACTGGACAACCTGTTGAAGGATTTTGACGCCGAATCAAATGTGGACGCACTGTTTGCCCGCAGCCAGCTCGCGGCACGTATGGGTGATCTTGATAAGGCAACTGACCTCGTAAACAAGGCGATCGTACTTGAGTCGGAAAGGGCAGACCTGTATGCCTGGTCGGGCCGCCTGGCCGTTAACAATGGCAATCAATCGCTGGCATTGAAACGTTATCGGCAAGCCTGGCAGGTCGACCCTGAAGACCAGATTATTGCCATGGCCTACGCAGAATTGCT
>QNFS01000237.1 GCA_003646415.1 Gammaproteobacteria bacterium | reverse complement strand
TGGATGAGGTGGGACGTGGGCCACTGGCGGGCGACGTGGTGGCCGCGGCCGTTATTCTTGACCCTGGGCAGCCTGTTATCGGTTTGCGCGATTCCAAGAAGTTGTCAGGGCCACGGCGCGAGGAACTGGCACAGTTGATCAGGGAGCGGGCGCTGGCCTGGTCCGTGGCGCGCGCCAGTGTCGCTGAAATCGATGAAATCAACATTCTGCAGGCCTCCCTGTTGGCCATGCACAGGGCGGTACAGGGGCTGAATCCCCAACCGGCTTATGTGCTGGTGGATGGCAATCGCCTGCCCCGCTGGGACTATGCCTCACAGGCGGTGGTAAAGGGCGATGACCGGGTGCCGGCGATCGCCGCGGCCTCCATTCTGGCCAAGGTGCAGCGCGACAGTGAGCTGGTGGCGCTGGAAAAACGGTACCCGGGCTATGGCTTTGCCGCCCACAAGGGCTATCCCACCGCTGCTCATTTGCGGGCGCTGCAGATGCTGGGGGTGACACCGGTGCACCGGCGCAGCTTCGCCCCGGTAAAAAAATTGCTGCCCCAGGCGTAGCCCTGGTACAACATTGGCAGCAAGCGGCGTAGAATCAATTGTAGTGTCCTCTATAAATCACATATTCAGCAAACCGCTAAGGCTCAGGTACTAGACATGCCTGATTTTGTCCATCTTCGCCTCCATACTGAATACTCTCTCGTTGATGGCCTGGTCCGGGTCAAGCCCCTGGTAAACCGTGTCGCCGAACTCGGTATGCCCGCCGTGGCGGTTACCGATGTGTGTAATTTCTACGGTCTGATCAAGGTCTATAAGGCCGCCTGCGGCGCCGGTGTGCAACCCATTTTCGGTGTGGACCTGATGGTGCTGGCCGCGGACGACCCGGAGCGGGCCTGGCCGATCTGTCTGTTGGCCATGAACCAGCAGGGCTATCACAACCTGACACTGTTGATTTCCAGATCCTATACCGAGGGCCAGCACCTGGGTGTTCCCTATGTGCACAAGTCCTGGCTGGCCGAGTGTGCCGCCGGGGTTATCGCACTGTCTGGCGGCGCTGCCGGTGAAGTGGGCCAGGCATTGCTGGGGGGCAAAGCGGATGTGGCACGGGAGTGGGCCCGATTCTGGATGGAGCTCTATCCCGGGTGTTTTTACCTGGAACTGCACCGCACCGGCAGGGAGGGAGACGAGGCCCATGTGCATGCGGCGGTTGCCCTGGCGGATGAACTGCAGTGTCCGGTGGTTGCCACCAACGATGTGAGATTCCTGGATTCATCCGAGTTTGAGGCGCATGAGGCCCGTGTCTGTATTCGCGAGGGTCGCAGCCTGGATGACCCGCGCCGGGCTCATCTGTATACGGATGAGCAGTACTTGCGTTCACCGCAGGAAATGGCAGAGCTGTTTGTCGACATTCCCGAGGCGCTGGCCAACACGGTGGAAATCGCCCGCCGCTGCAATGTGGTATTGGAGTTGGGCAAGCCCTACCTGCCGGACTTCCCGGTGCCGCAAGGCCTGACCATGGACGAGTTTTTCCGGCAGCTGTCTCACGAGGGCCTGAACAAGCGCCTGGAGGAGTTGTTCGACTCCACAGGGTCGGATTTTACGCAAATCGGGCAGACCTATCGCCAGCGCCTCGATTTTGAGCTGGATACCATTATTCAGATGGGATTTCCCGGCTACTTCCTGATCGTGATGGACTTTATCCGCTGGGCCAAGCAACACGATATCCCGGTGGGACCGGGGCGCGGTTCCGGCGCCGGTTCGCTGGTGGCCTATGCCCTGGAAATCACCGACCTTGACCCCCTTGCATACGACTTGCTGTTCGAGCGCTTCCTCAATCCGGAGCGGGTGTCCATGCCCGACTTCGATGTGGACTTCTGCATGGAGAAGCGCGATCGAGTGATCGACTATGTGGCGGACACCTATGGCCGCGAGGCGGTGTCACAGATTATTACTTTCGGCACCATGGCGGCCAAGGCGGTAGTGCGGGATGTGGCCCGGGCCCAGGGCAAGTCCTATGGCCTGGCGGACAAGTTGTCCAAGATGATTCCCTTTGAAGTGGGCATAACCCTGGCCAGGGCCCTGGAGCAGGAAGAGCCCCTGCAAGATTTCCTGCGAGATGATTCCCAGGCGCAGGAAATCTGGGATATGGCGCTGCAGTTGGAAGGTATCACCCGTAACGTGGGCAAGCATGCCGGCGGTGTCGTTATCGCGCCGTCAAAGCTGACCGATTTCTCACCGCTGTTTTGCGATGAAACCGGCGGCGGGCTGGTTACCCAGTACGACAAGGGGGATGTGGAGGATGCCGGCCTGGTCAAGTTTGATTTCCTGGGATTGCGCACCCTGACCATCATTGACTGGGCGGTGAAGGCGATCAACGCCGCGCGGGAGGGGCGCGGCGAACTGCCGCTGGATATCACGCAGATTCCGCTGGACGACCCGGCCAGTTTCGAGCTGTTGCAATCAGCGGAAACCACGGCGGTTTTCCAGCTCGAATCCCGCGGTATGAAGGATTTGATCAAGCGTCTGCAGCCGGACTGTTTCGAGGACATCATCGCCCTGGTGGCCCTGTTCCGCCCGGGCCCGCTGCAGTCCGGGATGGTGGATAACTTTATCAACCGCAAGCACGGTAGGGAGGAGGTGTCCTACCCGGACGCCCAGTACCAGCACGAGTGCCTGAAGCCCATACTGCAGCCCACCTACGGCATTATCCTGTACCAGGAACAGGTGATGCAGATCGCCCAGGAGCTGGCGGGTTACACTCTTGGTGGCGCCGATATGCTGCGCCGCGCCATGGGCAAGAAAAAGCCCGAGGAGATGGCCAAACAGCGGGAGGTATTTGAAAGCGGGGCCAGGGGCAGGGGGGTTGACGGCACACTCGCCATCAAGATCTTCGACCTGGTGGAGAAATTTGCCGGTTACGGTTTCAACAAATCTCACTCGGCCGCCTATGCCCTGGTGTCGTACCAGACCGCGTGGCTCAAGACTCACTACAGCGCGCCGTTTATGGCGGCGGTGATGAGCTCGGAACTACAGAACACCGACAAAATCGTGGTGTTTGTGGAGGAGTGCCGGGCCATGCAGTTGACCCTGAAGCTGCCCGACGTGAACGAGGGACAGTATATGTTCACGGTTAACTCAAACGGTGAAATTATTTACGGCCTGGGCGCTATCAAAGGCCTGGGTGAAGGACCTATTGAGAATATCCTGACGACCCGGGACACCGATAGCCCATTCCTGGATTTGTTCGATTTTTGTGCCCGCACCGATCCGCGCAAGGTCAACCGCCGCGCAATCGATGCCCTGATACGCTCCGGCGCGTTCGATTCCCTGGGGCAGGACCGCTGGGTGCTGATGGCTAGTCTGGAAGATGCCCTGAAGGCGGCGGAGCAAAGTGCCAGCAACCGCGACAGTGGTATCGAAGATCTGTTCGGGGAGGTTGTACCGAGTCAGGCCAATGGCCATGGTGATGTCTACGCACCGTTTCGCACGGTGCGGCCCTGGACGGGCAAGGAGCGCCTCGGGGGTGAGAAGGATACGCTTGGCCTGTATGTAACGGGTCACCCGATAGACGAATACGAGGCCGAGGTGCGCAAGTTCGCGCCGACCAAAATAGCGGATCTGCGTGCTGACAAGCAGGGTGGGCAGGTGCTGGCCGGGCTGATTGTCGCCGTGCGCACCATGAAAACCAAGCGCGGTGACACCATGGTTATTTTGCAGTTGGATGATCGCAGTGCCCGCATCGAGGTCACCGTCTATGCGGACACCTACAACGAGTACCGGGAATTGCTGGGTAAAGACCAGATCGTGATCGTGGAGGGTACGGTTGCCCAAGACGACTACTCCGGCGGCCTGGCGATGCG
>QNFS01000236.1 GCA_003646415.1 Gammaproteobacteria bacterium | reverse complement strand
AACCTGGCTAGCTCGTGATCCAGCAGCGGCGCCTCAACAGAGGTCCAGTCCAGTGAGCAGTTGAGAAAGGCCTCCGCCTTCTCCGCCATGGCCGGTAGTACCGGTTTAAGATAGGTCATCAGCACCCGGAACAGGTTTACACCCACACTGCAAACCTCGTGTACCTCTTGCCCGGTGCCTTCCTGTTTCGCCAGTACCCAGGGCTTTTTCTCGTCGATATACTGGTTGGCCCGGTCCGCCAGCGCCACAATTTCCCGCATTGCCTTGTTGAATTCACGCTGCTCGTATAAAGCAGCGATAGCATCGCCACTGGTAATAAAATCCTCTACCAGTTGCTGTTCACCGCAGGTGCTGGTGAGCCTGTTGTCAAAGCCCTTGCGCAAAAACCCTGCACAGCGGCTGGCGATGTTGACAATTTTGCCTACCACATCTGAATTGACCCGTTGTATGAAATCCTCCAGGTTGAGGTCGATGTCGTCCACCGACGCGCTCAACTTGGCGGCGAAATAATAGCGCAGGTATTCCGCGTCCAGGTGTTCCAGGTAGGTGCCGGCCTTGATGAAGGTGCCGCGGCTTTTGGACATCTTGGTGCCGTTTACCGTGAGAAAGCCGTGGACGTAGATGGCGGTGGGGGTGCGCAGTCCAGCTGAGTGCAGCACAGCGGGCCAGAACAGCCCGTGAAAGTTGATGATGTCCTTGCCGATAAAGTGATACAACTCCGTTTCTGTACCGCTCTGCCAGTAGCTGTCGAAGTCGTGTCCGGTGCGATCGCAGTATTGCTGGAAGCTGGCTATATAGCCGATGGGCGCATCCAGCCACACGTAGAAGTACTTGCCCGGGTTGCCCGGTATTTCGAAGCCGAAGTAGGGTGCGTCGCGACTGATATCCCACTCCTGTAGTCCGGCGTCGGTCCATTCCCGCAGTTTGTTGGCTACCTGGGGCTGTAGCGTGCCCGAATCAAGCCACTCCTTGAGCATGGCCTCATACTCGGGCAGCTTGAAAAAGAAGTGAGTGGAGTCTCTTTCTACCGGGGTGGCCCCGGATATTGCAGATACCGGGTTGATCAGCTCCGTTGGGCTGTAGGTGGCGCCACAGGCCTCGCAATTGTCACCGTACTGGTCTTCGGTCTTGCAGCGGGGGCAGGCGCCTTTGATAAACCGGTCGGCCAAAAATAACTGCCTTTCGGGGTCAAAGGCCTGGGTGATCGTCCGTGTGGCGATGTGGTCATTGTCTTTGAGCCGCCGGTAGATCGCCTCGCACCAGAAGCGGTTTTCTTCGGAATGGGTCGTGTAGAAATTGTCAAAACCGATCAGGAAGCCCGCGCTGTCACGTTCGTGCTCCTGTTTTATATTGGCGATCTGCTGCTGTGCGGTAATGCCGAGCTTTTCCGCGGTCAGCATGATGGCGGTGCCGTGGGCATCGTCAGCGCAGATATACAGGCAGTCGTGGCCGCGGGATTTCTGAAAGCGCACCCAGATATCTGTTTGCACCTGCTCCAGTAAGTGGCCCAGGTGCAGGGAGCCGTTGGCGTAGGGCAATGCGCTGGTTACCAGGATCTTGCGCGGGGCTTTTGCGGTCATCAATCAATGTTGTCCGTGTGTCGAAAAAAGGGCGCTACTATAGCGTTTTTGCCCAGGCTTTTCACCCGTTGGTGCAAGTACACGGCAGTATTGTTGAAAGTGTGGCATACCCCTATACTAGGAGTCTGTCGGACTTAACACTGTCCTACTGCGGAAAAGAAGAAATCAGCCATTTTTCACAGTCAATTTCGTTAAATAGCACACTATTCGCCTCAATCGACTGCAAAAACTGACTAATTTCTTCTTTCCCTCGCTACGGACGGTTAAGCCCGACAGACTCCTAGCGACCCTGACGAGCGCCGGTTCCCTGGCGCCGACTCGTAAAAACTGACAAGAAGGTATCCATGAACGAGATCAAACACATTATTGCCGTGGCCTCAGGCAAGGGCGGCGTGGGCAAGTCTACCACAGCGGTCAACCTGGCCCTGGCTCTGAAGGCCCTGGGCAACACGGTTGGCCTGCTGGATGCGGATGTCTACGGCCCCAGCCAGCAGTTGATGTTGGGTGTTGCAGCCGATGTACGGCCGCAGCAGCAGGGCGAGCACCTGCTGCCGGTTATGGCCCACGGGCTCAAGACCATGTCCATGGGGTACCTGGTAAACGACCGCACACCCATGGTATGGCGCGGCCCCATGGCCGGTGGCGCCCTGGCGCAGATGCTGGAGCAGACCCTGTGGCAAGAGCTGGATTACCTGGTGATCGATATGCCGCCGGGTACTGGCGACATTCAGCTCACACTGTCGCAGAAGGCCAGTGTTTCCGGTGCGGTGATTGTCACCACACCACAGGATATCGCCCTGGTGGATGCGCAAAAGGGCATAGAGATGTTCCGCAAGGTGGATGTACCCATACTGGGGATTATCGAAAACATGGCGGTGCACATATGTTCGCAGTGCGGACACCGGGAACATATTTTTGGCGAGCATGGCGGCGAGCGCATCGCCGCAGATTACGGTGTGCCCCTGCTGGCCAGCCTGCCTCTGACCCTGTCCATACGGGAGCAGACCGATGCGGGAAGGCCTACTGTCATCGCCGAGCCGGATTCAGAGGTGACGGCTATTTACCTGGAGGCGGCCGCCGCGGTGCAAAAAGCTCTGCTTCTGAGGGGGCAGGGAGATGGGGTGGTATGTCACTTCCCTGAAATTACAATTTCAGACGATTGAGCACAAGAGCATGAGCATCAAACCAGACAGGTGGATACGCAAAATGGCGCAGGAACACGGCATGATCGAGCCCTTCGAGGCGGGTCAGGTCCGCTCCGACGGCGCTAGCCGCCTGATCTCCTACGGCACCTCCAGCTATGGTTACGATGTGCGCTGCTCGCCCGAGTTCAAGGTGTTCACCAATATCAACTCAGCGACGGTAGACCCCAAGAGGTTTGACGAGGGCAGCTTTGTCGATGTGGTCGGTGATGTCTGTGTCATCCCCCCCAACTCCTTCGCCCTGGCCAGCACGGTGGAGTATTTTCGTATACCGCGCAATGTTCTGACCATCTGCCTGGGCAAGTCGACCTACGCGCGCTGTGGCATTATTGTCAACGTGACGCCTTTGGAACCCGAGTGGGAGGGGCACGTTACCCTGGAATTTTCCAATACCACTACCTTGCCGGCCAAGATATACGCCAATGAGGGGGTGGCCCAGATGTTGTTCTTCGAGTCCGATGAGGTCTGTGAAGTCAGTTACAAGGATCGCGGCGGCAAATACCAGGGACAGCGGGGTGTTACTCTTCCCAAGGCCTGACCCCCCTACTGAACCGGTACACCGTCAATGCTGGCGCTGATCAGCATGATCTCTACCGGGTTGTCGTCTTCGATATGGATGCTCTTTACCATTAGATAATCCCAGGCAGGGGCCAGCCACATATCGGTTTTGCGGTCCGGGTCATCGTGCAGGCGCTCAAAGTGTAGTGTCTGCACCGGCCCCAGCGGGGTTTCCATGGTCTCCTTGGCGATAAACACCACCTGGTAGTCCTTGACCCGCTTGCCGTCGGCCACCTGAATGGATATGTTTTTGCCGGGCCTCGGGTTATTGAGTAGCAGCAAGCGCAATTGCTCGTGCTGGCTCATGCGATCCAGTGTTTTGTCAGTTTTGGGCAGGTCGTACCACTGGTCTTTATATAGGCTGCGAATAGTGTCAGCGCCAGGAGTGAAGTGCACCTCCCGGCGACGATTGATCAGGCCGGTGCCCTGATAGACATAGGATTTGGGCATTATGCGGTCACCCTCTACCTGAAATACACTCACTTCATGGAACCCCATCACCATAATTTT
>QNFS01000235.1 GCA_003646415.1 Gammaproteobacteria bacterium | reverse complement strand
GACGCCCAGCTGAATGACCTGCTGGACGCCCGCCACTGGTACGTGGGCTACAGTGGGGGGGTGGACTCCACTGCCCTGCTGCATTTGTTGCAGCGCTGGCGCAGGGCCAATACCGGCGCCCCGCCGCTCACGGCCATCCACGTCAACCACGCCATGCAGTCCGCGGCTGATAACTGGCAGGTGCACTGCGAGCGGGTCTGCAAGTTTTTGCAGCTCCCGATCATTGCCCGTGCCGTTGTTGTGCGGCCGGCACCCGGCGGGGGTGAGGCGGCGGCCCGGGAAGCCCGTTACCGGGTCTTCGAGGAGCAGGTACAGTCTGGCGATGTCCTGTTCCTGGGGCATCACCTGGACGACCAGGTGGAGACATTTTTACTGCGCCTGATGCGCGGCGCCGGGGTGCAGGGCCTGGCCGGGATGCCTGCAAGGCGCGCTCTCGGTGGGGGCATGCTGGTGCGGCCGCTGTTGCATATCAAACGCAGCCAGTTGGAAGCGTATGCCGGGCATCATGACCTGGAGCGTGTGGAAGACCCCTCCAACAGCAATACCGCCATGGATAGGAATTTCCTGCGTGGCGAACTGTTGCCCCTGCTGGCATCCCGTTGGCCGGGCTATCGCCAAACCATAGCCCGCGCCAGTGGGCATATGGCTGGCGCGGCCACCCTGTTGCGGGAGGTGCTGCCCACGCCGGCAACCGTGCACAGCGTGATGGGAGATCCTGGCCTGGCCCTGGATGAACTGACTTTGGCGCCAGCACATGCCGCCGCCGTTAAGCTGCGCAGTTGGCTGCAGGTGGCGGGCTATCTGGCGCCAGACCAGGCAGCACTGCAGGAATTCCTGCGCCAACTGCGTGTGGCGGCAGTGGATGCGAAGCCGCGATTGGAGTGCAGCGCCTTCACCCTGCAACGCTATCGCGATGTGGTTTATCTGCTCCCCGACGACAATGAGGCCGTTTGCACGGATTCGTTTTCACTGACTACGGGTGAGGTCTCTGATGTGCCCGGGGTAGGCCGGGTCAGCCTGGAGCCCGCTGTGACCAATGGACTCTCGCTGGCGTCCGGTGAGCGGCTCACATTGGCCTGGCGGCAGGGCGGTGAGCGCTGTAGGCCCCTGGGGCGGGCCGGTGGCAACAGCCTGAAGAAATTGTTGCAGGAGTGGGATGTTCCGCCCTGGTGGCGGGACCGGGTACCCCTGCTGTACCTGGGCGATGAACTGCTGGCGGTAGGGGACCTGTGGTTGTGCCGCTCAAGCCGCGCCCGGGAGGCGCCGGCAGCTGGCCAGGGGCTGTGGCGCCTGTGCTGGCAACGAAATATAGACGCCCTTGATGAAGACAGGGTTGCAGATGGAGATTGAGCTGCCAGCGGCTTTCTGGTAACCTGATTCTCCATCTTTTCACAGGATTTGCACCGCTAAAAAAGGCTCTCAGTAAGCGCCGGGTGCAGGTGTTGTGTGTCCAAAATACAGCGTAAATATAGGTTATTCATGGCGCGTTACGTATTCGTCACAGGTGGTGTGGTTTCGTCTCTTGGTAAGGGAATCGCAGCCGCGTCTCTCGCCGCCGTCCTGGAAGCGAGGGGTATCAAGGTCACCCTGCTCAAGCTGGACCCCTATATCAACATTGATCCGGGCACCATGAGCCCGTTCCAGCACGGTGAGGTGTTTGTCACCGAGGACGGGGCGGAGACCGACCTGGACCTGGGCCACTATGAGCGCTTCACCAATACCACCATGAAGCGCACCAACAATTTCACTACCGGGCGAGTGTACAACGCGGTGCTGCGCAAGGAGCGGCGGGGCGACTACCTGGGCGGCACCGTGCAGGTCATTCCGCATATCACCGATGAAATCAAGCGCCGGGTGGTGCTCGGTGCCGGTGACGCGGATGTGGCGGTGATCGAGATTGGCGGTACTGTCGGTGATATCGAGGGCCTGCCATTTCTGGAGGCCGCGCGGCAGCTGAAAGTCGAAATGGGGCCCAGTCGTGCGCTGCTCATGCACCTGACCCTGGTGCCCTATATCGCCACCGCTGGTGAAATCAAGACCAAGCCCACCCAACACTCGGTTAAAGAGTTGCGTTCCATCGGCCTGCAGCCGGACATCCTGCTGTGTCGCTGTACCATGGAGATCGGGGACAGTGCCCGCAAGAAAATTTCCCTGTTCACCAATGTGGAAGAGCGCGCTGTTATCCCACTGCTGGATGCCGATTCCATCTACCGCATCCCCGGCATGCTGCGTGATTTTGGCCTGGACGATTTTGTGGTGGAGCGCTTTGGTATCGACTGCAGGGAAGCGGATCTGTCCGAGTGGGAAGATGTGGTGCAGCGGGAGTTCAGCGCCACTACTGGCCAGGTCAAGGTGGCGATGGTGGGTAAGTACGTAGACTTGCCGGATGCCTATAAATCCCTTAACGAGGCGCTCAAGCATGCCGGCTTGCAGACCCACACCAAAGTCACGATAGAGCATATTGACGCCGGGGATATCGAGCGGGACGGCACCGGGGTGCTGAACGGGATGGACGCCATCCTGGTCCCCGGCGGTTTTGGTGACCGGGGTGTGGAGGGTAAAATCGGCGCTGTACGCTATGCGCGTGAGAACAACATCCCTTTCCTGGGCATTTGCCTGGGCATGCACGTGGCGCTGGTAGAGTACGCGCGCAACGTGTGTGGTCTGGCCGGTGCCGATTCCACCGAGATGACCCGGACCACCCCTCACCCGATTATCGCGCTGATTACCGAGTGGATGAACGTCGATGGCAGTTCCGAGCAACGGGACGAGTCCTCCGATCTGGGTGGCACCATGCGCCTGGGAGCCCAGCCCTGTCATTTGGAACCGGGGAGCAAGGTGCGCGCGGTATACGGTCAGGACACCATCGAGGAACGTCATCGCCACCGCTATGAGGTGAACAATAATTACCTGGGGCAGTTGCAGGATGCGGGCATGCGCGTTGCGGGCTGGTCGGCGGATCACTCTCTGGTGGAGATGATCGAGCTGCCACAACACCCCTGGTTCGTGGCCTGCCAGTTCCACCCTGAATTTACCTCACGGCCGCGCGGAGGCCACCCACTGTTTACCAGCTATATCGAGGCGGCGATTGCCCACTCCCGGGGGGAATAAACCCGATACCATGCGAGTTGATAACAAGAAGCTGATGAAAGAGGACAGGCCGTGAATGACCAGACTGTATCCGTCGGAAAACTAGGCATATCCAATACCGCCCCCTTTGTTCTACTGGGAGGGGTGAATGTGCTGGAGAGCCGCGATTTCGCCTTGCAGGTGGCTCAGCACTTTGTCGAGGTGTGCAGCGCCCTGGGTATTCCCTACGTGTTCAAGGCGTCCTTCGACAAGGCCAATCGCTCGTCTATTCACTCCTACCGGGGCCCCGGGTTGGAAGAGGGCCTGTCTATCCTGGCGGAGGTAAAATCAACCTTCGGCGTCCCGGTGATTACTGACGTACACACACCGGAGCAAGCGGCGCCCACAGCCGAGGTATGCGATATCATTCAGCTGCCCGCCTTTCTGGCGCGCCAGACCGACCTGGTGGAGGCGATGGCCGCCACCGGTGCGGCGATCAATATCAAGAAGCCCCAGTTTCTCAGCCCTTCCCAGATGGCTAATATCGTGGAAAAGTTTGGCGAGTGTGGCAGTACGCGCGTCATGCTGTGCGAGCGCGGCAGCAACTTTGGCTATGACAACCTGGTGGTGGACATGCTGGGCTTCGGGGTGATGAAGCAGGCCTGTGGCAATGCTCCCCTGATTTTTGATGTGACGCACGCCTTGCAGTGCCGGGATACCGGTGGTGCGGCCTCCGGCGGACGACGGGCGCAGGTGGCGGACCTGGCTCGCTCGGGTATGGCGG
>QNFS01000234.1 GCA_003646415.1 Gammaproteobacteria bacterium | reverse complement strand
GCTCTTCTCTACCACACCCTCAAAATAGTGCAGGATTGTCCAGTCGCAAAAATAGTCTCGCAATTCACCATGGCGCAGTAGGAAATCCGGATTGTTTGGCCGGCCATATTGCGTCTGGTCAACCGTAAATGTTTCGTATATCACCAGGCCACCGGGATAAACAGCCTGTTTGATACTTTCAAAAAGGGGCCGGTGCAAGTAGTGACAGGCCACGATTGCACCGAACACGCGGCCATCCAGTGGGTTAACCCCCGGTTGCTCAAAATCTACCGGCCACAGTGTGGCCAGGGACTTATTTTTTCTATAGGGATCTTCTTCCAGTCTGCGCTCAACTTGCAGTAGCGCTTCGGCGCTTATATCGGCAAAGATAACAGGGATATTATTTTCTATTAACTGGAGCCCGTTGTGCCCGGTCCCACAGGCCAAATCGAGAATAGGCCCAAGGTTCGCTGCAAGCTCAAGTTGGCTTGAATACCCTTGTAACAATGACATGTATTCGGGGATAACCATACCCTCCAGGCACCACTGAAGCACTAATCAGGCTGTCAGTGTGACAGAAAATACAATAGGAGAAGCTCATTGCCCTGAATAAGTGCAGGTATGTGACACGCCGTTCTCACTAAAATATTGATAACGCCACTCTTGCCAGGCAGTTGCCTCTGGGCGGCCGGTTCTAATTCAGAGCACGTCGCTATCGCATGAAAAAAGCTGCTTCCTTTGGTTGAAACTTGCAACCACCTGGTCCACGGCGGTCTGATCATACCTGCGCAGGCCACTGACCAACATATGCTTCTTGCCACGCCCGATAATTTTACCGGAGTCCATCAGGTTAAACGCCAGCAAAATCTGGCCGCGCTTACCGACAATTTCCAATTCGTTGTGATCTATCTCCAGGGACGACGCATTGATATCCAGAGTGTCCAGATCAATGGCCATACTTTGATACATAACCATCGGACGATCAGGATTAATCATCACGTTTTGTTCGGCAAGCAGCGGCACCAGAATATGGGGGAAGGCATGCCCGGAAAACCGGACATAATCACGTGTCAAATGCGCGATCATGCGTTTGTCGGTGGAAGTATCACCCACACGATGAATACTCAGGTATTCCCTGTCGTCGGCATCCTTGATATGCAAATCTGGCGATGGTTCGGGCAGAACAAGCTCCACCCCCGCTCTAACCATCCCGGAGAAAATAAACTCCATATGCTGGCTGAGGCCATATTTGGACAAAATAATTGAGAACAGCAGGTCACCCGGAATACAAAAGCGCTTGGCGTCGACGTCATGCAGTGGATTAAAATCGTCGGCAAGAGTTTTTGCGAAATCACTGCCCTGCTTTTGGGTAAAAGAGATTTTGTCGTCGCGCTCGCTATAGTAACGTTCAATAAACATGGTCTACCCGGATGACCCCATTCCACCTGGTCGCGCATTTTAGCAGGAAATAATGAACGTCGTATTGCCAGGCGTTGCTAGTGTGTTATAGAAGCCGCACGTCTAGTGTGTTATAGAAGCCGCACGTAAGGGTTTTGAGAATTCTTTTGCGGGCTGGCCAGCACCGCGCAGTTCAAACATGCGCAAGTGCGGCAGCCCAGTTGTCGGCCGCAGCCAGCAAACTGCCAACCGATAGTCCACTATCGGCTCCAGCAGGCAATAATAGGCCGGGATGGTCAAATTATCAGGATCTCCCCTACTCTCTCTCAGACCGGTCACGCCCCCTGTGCCAGCGGGAAGATCCAGCCTGAACCCGACGGATTCCAACCCCTGACCAAGCGCTTCCCCCCTGGCCTTGATGCTGGATTCCTTGAGAGTCCAGTAATCGTAAAACCTCGCGGTTTGCTCCTCTTTATTACAGGCTTGCAGGTCTGCGATCTCATATGCCTGGAAAAAGCGCCCGGCCAGTTTCAGTACGTCCCTGTCGGGATCACAGTATTCGATATCCAACCCAACCACCGTACCGGCAGTGACAGCGCAGGCCAGCCAGCCACCGCTGTGGCTGAGATTGAAATCCAGTGGCCGCGGCGAATCCAGCAAGCCTGGCTTGCCGTGTTCGCCACGTGAAAAACGCCAGTCCGCCGGTGCTACCCTGGCATAATGCGATAACAGCTGTCGCTTGAAGTGATCGGAGTCGGCAACACCGTGGTGGGGGCACAACCACAGGTGCAGGTCTTGCGTCCCTATGAGAAGGGGTGTTTCAGAAACGCTGAATGCTCTTGCCGATGGCACGGTCGCGCACCTTCCAGAACAGGTTGTCGATATATTTCACACCACTCTCTTTGCAAGATTCGGGGTACGGTCCAACACCTCAAAGGCATCGTGACGCACGTGATTCTGCCTGATTTCATCCCGCACCAGGTCTTCACTGACACACCCTGACTCAATGCATTCTTTCAACAGACCAAAGAAAAATTGTTCCTGCTGCCTGTCCGGGTGCTCCTGATAGTGTCCCAACAAGCCATATTCGCCAAAAACCTTCGCTCGAAGGCGGTTTGCAGAAGCCAGTAACGGCTTGTTCTTGAACTTGTTGGCGGGCGTGAAATCCACCGGCAAACCGGTTTTCCAGGGCTGGGTCTTGCGTTTTGTATTGTGTATTAAGCGGGTATTAGCGTCCAAATGGTCAAAATCATTCCAGCAGTTTTCGAGGAAGCCGATATTGGCGGGGTCCTCATAGGCCAGTACTATCCACTCTTTATAGTCTTTTTCCGAGCTAAACAGCTGGTCAAACTCTTTTTCCGCATCCCAGTGCTTAAGCCTGGCACAATCCATCAACATCACGCTGGTAGCGACCTGGAATTCCTTCTCGGATTTTTCTGAGCGGTGACGCCCCATGACAGCGGCTCCCGCCATATCGCGATCCAGCAACTCGTATATATCGCCCACCGCGAAGACATCCGGGTCGATAACCACCGCCCTGCCCTGCCAGTTCATTAACTTCGGCGGCATAAAGCGCAGAGGGGTAAAGGACTGCAAGTCCTCCATACGCCAGACGCGACTGGTGCCACCGCGCAGGAAAGTCTGCCCTTCCCTGGCAGCCAAATAAGGGTAATCCCGCGTACGAATAAACCTGACGTCAAACTTATCAGCGTCAGGGGAGTTGCGGCGCAGGGAATATTCCGCCACCAGGGCTCCCAGCCACTGCCGCTCATTGGTGTGGATGAACACGCACTTATCCATTATGTAACCTCGCTAATCTCGGCGCTGGTATAGCCAAATACCGGCAATAGCCGCAAATCTACCACAGCATTGAGTTCTGCCACTTGATCATCATCAAAATAGTCGCGGTAACCACCCACCTTTGCCTTGCGCACCTTGAATGTGTTGGGGTCATTGACATCTTTGGCCTGTACCCGGCTACCGCTGCGCCAGAAATAGTTCTCCTTCTCTTTTTGACGCAGGTTTTCAACCGAGGCGAATTCCGCCGTGTCCCTGAGGTATTCATCATTCACTTCAAGACCGAGAAACTCCACAATCCTGGCCATTTCCCGTTCGGGATGCGAACGCAGGTCTTCGTAACGTGCTACAAGCAGGTGTTCAATTTTCGGCAGCTCTGTGGCCCAGTTGTTCATAAACTCGATAATATGTGTGAGGCCCTGGTTTTCATCCACAACGAAGTCATATAGCGAAATATCTGCCTCGTGGGCCGGGTATTTATTCATGGCCTTTTTTTCCGGGCGCATACGGTATTTCCACTGGAAGAATTGGGACACCGCGACATCCAGGGGATTGCGCACCAGCAAAACCGTCTTCTTGTTATAAAAGTCCTTCTTGGAATCCACGTTACCCGTGTAACCACGCAGGTAATTGTCGTGGGTGAAGAAAATTTTGGGGATACTTTTGTTCAAACGGGCGTAGTTGTCGAAGCCCATCAAAATG
>QNFS01000233.1 GCA_003646415.1 Gammaproteobacteria bacterium | reverse complement strand
TTCTGAAAGAAGAGCCTGTCAAATTTCCTTTGGTTTCCCTTCGCCATACTGGTGTGACCGCTTAAACAAGCTAAGCATCTTACTCTGTTTCGCCGGTGTCATCCTGCGACTCAGCGTAATCTTCGCCAAATTGACGGCGAACCATTTCTTCCAGCGCTTCCTTGGTCAGTTCCACATCCAATGAAGTCAGGCTGCTCAGGTAGTCCCGCTTTATACGATCACCATGATTGTTACGTTGCAGAGCGATAATTTGAGGTTTCACTTCTTCAAATGACATCCGGCTTGGTGGGTAATGTGTATCCAACCGAATAATGTGGTAACCGTAGCTGGTTCTGACTGGTTCCGATATCTCGCCATTCTTCAGTGCAAAAGCAGCATCCTCAAATTCTTTTAGCATATCGCCTCTTTTGACTTTGTAGAATTTCCCCTTGTTTCCTGTAGAACTGGGATCCTCTGAATAAGTCAGAACCAGTTCGTCAAATGATTTCGGGTTCTCTCGAATTTTTTCGGCTATGGAATCTGCAAGCGCTATGGCTTCGTCGTTGCTACGCTCTTCGCTTGAAACAAGAATATGACTGACGTCAATTAAAGGCTCTGACATCCAGCCCTCTTTGTTCAACTCATAATATTCGCGTGCAAGTTGTTCAAAATCGGCTTTTGGCTGAATTTCAACGTAATGCTGAACCCATGCTTCGGCCAACTCTGTTTCCGCCGCAAGCTGCATACGATCAATAACGATTTGCTCCTTGTCATATCCCGCTTCACGGGCATCGGCAGCCAACTGTGCACGTAATAACAAAGTATTGAGAACATCCTGTAAGCGCTTACGGTCCCGCAGAGTCTGCTGCCGGGCATCTGCCGGGATTTTAGCTGCACGGGCCGAAAACTTGGACTGACTAACTATGCCCTTGCCACGTACTGCGAGTATTTCAGACTCCTCAGGTTGCTCAAAGGCCAGTACATCGCCTGTTAATAACAGAATAGTAGGTATTAAAACGAAAAGTAGACCAGGTTTCACTTCGTACTCCGGATATGCAAATTTGTTGCAGAAAAAAGCCGGATACCCCTATGGGTACCCGGCTTTGTAGAACTACATTTCTATCTGTTAACGGCTTGTAAAGTCGTAACACAACGACTCGTGTTGCAGGTAGATGTATTACCGTCAACACCATTGGTAAACGTTACATTGAAATAATAGTCAGTATTGGGCTTCAACTGGCAAGCACCGGCACGACCATTGGTTGCCCAGCGAATTCCGCCGGAAATACCCCAGACGTATGAGCATTCAGGTGCGGCGTCAAAATCACCCGGACATTGACTGAATGTACCTTTTCTGACGCCGTCGGTGATGGTGGTTTCAATCGTACTCATTTTTCCATCGTCGACAAGGTTTCCGGTATTAAACTTCAGTGCAAGGTAACCCGTCCTCGGAACTGTCGCAAATACATTGTCATAACCGGGTTTCGGGAATTCGAGGTTCCAGAAGTTTCTCCATGACATTACGTTGCCGGACAACGGGGGAGTCGAACAGCTTTGAGTGGAGGCTGGAGCCTTAGCCACGACAGTTGTACTTCTTACGGCAGAACCCCCTGCAGCATCCTGGCAAGTCAATGTAAAGCCATAGGTACCTGCCGCAGCAATTGTGACCGCTTTACTGCCATTTGGCAGACCAACGCTGGTGGTATTCCAACCACCGGTGCCACCACTGGCGGTACATGATGATGCATTTTGCGTTGACCAACTAAGCGTCACATTCTGACCCTCAGTAATGCTTGAAGCTGATGCTGAAAATCCCGTTATGGATACTGAACTGGGAGGCGGAGGTGCCACTACACCGGTTGCCTCGACAGTGTATCCAACATTAGTGCTGATACTGATTAAATTGGAGTTGGGTAAGATAACGATGGACTCGATATCCTCGGTGGGTATGACCTGGTTATCTATGACAATTTTGATCTGGGCACTTGCTGTACCACATATCAATACCAACGCACAAAAATATATAAATCCGTTTAATTTACGCATGTTTTCCTCTCTCGGTTATCGCCCGAAAATATATCTCATGCTGTAATTGATTTTATAATAATCAGCATGACTAAATCGGCATTTTGCCTTAACAAACATCTAACAAACTAAAAAGCCAAATATAAGAGAGGGCCGAAAATCGGCCCTCTCTCATTACTTCATCGTAGCGCGTTTCAAACTACGAGTTGATCACGTTATTTAGGTGTTATATGCATGCTGGCAAGCTTGCGCGTACCCTTATGCTGGAAGATACCACCATAATGGGCCAACACATCAGCACCATCACCGAGGAAGCCGTTATCGAACTGGTATACGGCGAAACCGGTAACCGGCAGACCTGCAAGACCTAATGCATCCCCAAAAGAACCCAAAGGTTGACGTTTCAATTCTGCTTCAAATTTATCAATTATGCCATCACCATTCGCATCATGAGGATAATCTTCCAACTGCAGACGAGCCCAACCTGTTTCATAACCCAACTCTGTATTGTCGATGTTATGGTAGTTGACAGAACCAAGGATTTCCGTCCCTGTCTCAATCTTAGGTGTTGGTCCTACAGCACCGAAACGAATAACGCTGGTTTCGTAGCAAAGCTCAAACGGGATGATCGGATTAACCGGATCAATAACCCCAGGAGGTGCTGGTGAAACGATCGGTGGAACCGGGTCGCCTGGATCAATAGGTGCAATAAATGACTGTTCTTCACGATTCCAAAGGGTATCAAGAAGTACAACTTCACAAGCACCCTCTGTCAAAACAGGCTGCCAGGTTGAAGTAAACGGATCAACCGGGGTATCGCTACCACTGCTAGGTGGATAAACATAGAAGTGCTTGGTCGGGAAGGTAACTACCCACTCGGTACCAGCAGCTACTGAATCTTCCGTGGTGTATTCATTCATGATCTGATCATGCATGAACACGAAGGATACAGCGTCAACACCACGGGTCAAACCCGTTGAGGTGAGAGTAGCGCCGGTGTCAAGGAATACGGTGCCATCCACTACGTCACCACTATTCAAGCCAGGAAGAACATTACCAGGCTCTTGGTGCAGAACGTCATTCGCGTCTACCATGGTCGCAAAACCATTAATGGCTTTGGCGTCATAGCTGGTCATAAAACCTTCAGATACGTTGATAATGGAAGCGCCACCGAACAGGCCACCAGACGGTGCTGTCAGATCGGTGAACGGATCCTGCAACCAGTAACCTTCGTCACCAGCAACGGTATCATCAGGGTCTGTCCATGCATCTACCAACTGCTGACAATTGGCAGGTACTGCAGGACACGCTCCATCTGCTTCCGTGGTGCAAGCCTGCGCTGCAACGTGAGTTGCCGCTGTCGCTGACATCCTACCAATGGACGCTTCAGAGTCATCAATCAAAGTACCCATTTCGATCATTTCGAAATGACCTTCACGGGCGCGATCGATAGTAGTTGCACCACCATCGGTCAGGGCGTAAGGCAGGAATTCCTGCGTGCCGCCATTACCATAGATGTATGGAACGGTACATGATGTGTCATTAACGTAAAGGGTCGGTGTGCCATCTACATTGACGATACCAGCGGCCCATACGTCATACGCTGACAGATACAGGTTGAAATCGAGCACCTCACGGGTGTTCTGACCTTCAGTAAAGCGAACCTTAACGGCTTTGGCATCTTCGGTGGTATTGACCACTGAAAGAAGGGTTACGTTGCCACCATTTACTGTGTAGTAAGGGTAGATCAACACCTGGCCAAGGCCATCCGGATTAATATTGACTGCCTGAGCGGAACCTACAATGCCGGCGGCTCCCGCCAGACCTGCAAGTACTGCTGCAGTAAGATTTTTTCTGTTCATTACAACACTCCTATTG
>QNFS01000232.1 GCA_003646415.1 Gammaproteobacteria bacterium | reverse complement strand
CTCACCTCTGCATGTGCGTTATGGATGCTTCCGCCCCGGCGGAAGCATCTTTTTTTAACCCCCAGGATAACGGAGAACCGTCGTAACTCTATTGCATTCCAAACCCGTCAGCTTCAATATGTTGAAGCCACTCAACGACCACGGCCGTGAACACATCAAATAGACAACACTTTGCCAATCGGCTGCGAAAAGCCTGGGATCAACACCAGGCAGGGCAACTGGTTGCCGCCGAACGGGTTTATCGCGAATTACTGGCCGAGGTGCCGAATGACCCCGACCTGAACAACCTGGCCGGACTCTTACAGTTGCAAGCCGGACAACCCAGCCAGGCCGAAGAGCTCATTCGTCGGGCCTTACAGACCGAATCCGGCAACCCCCAATCACATTACAACCTGGGCATTGCTTGCAAGGACCAACACAAGTGGGCGGAGGCGGCCAAGGCCTTTCGGACTTGCGTTGACCTGGCACCGGACAATGCCGAGGCCATGAACAGCCTTGGCAACGCGTTGCGACTGAGTGGACAGAAAGAAGAGGCCCTCGGCTGTCTCGAACGTGCCCTCGCCCTGCAACCCGGCCATCCCGCCGTCCTGACTAACCTGGGCATGCTGCACAACCAGCTGGGCAGGCACGGGGAAGCCGAGAGCTTCCTGTCGCAGGTTGTCGCCGTCCAACCCCGAAATGCAGAGGTCTGGAATGATCTGGGTGTGGCGCGTAGCAAACTGGGTAAACCCGACAAGGCCTTACAGGCCTATCGCGAGGCCACGCGGGCAAGTCCTGATTTCTCCCGTGCATGGCTGAACCGGGGACAACTTGAAGAACAACTGGGCCAATTGGAAGCTGCGGCCAAATCCTTCCAACGGGCGATCTCTTCGGATCCTGCCTTGATCGATGCACACTTCCATCTCGCCCACCTGCGAAGCCACTGTTCAATCCCTAAGGAAATAGACACCCTGGAAACGCTTTGGCGCCAGGACGACCTGGACAACAACCAGGCATCGCGACTGGCATACGCCCTCGGCTTCGCCCATGAATCGAACGGTGACCATGACCGTGCGTTCCACTACATGAGTGAAGCCCACCGCTTGCTGGGCAAACGCCACCGCTTCGATCTGGAGTCTCACCGCGAAGCTGTGCTGAACAACATAGCCCTGTGTACCGCTGAAAATCTTGTTGCATGGTCCGATCCACAGAGTCGGGATGAGCAGCCAGTGCTGATCTGCGGCATGCCCCGCTCGGGTACGACGCTTGTTGAGCAGATCCTGGCCAGTCACCCGCAGGTGTTCGCCACCGGAGAGCAGACCATTCTGGCCCGTCTGGCCGGTGAACTGGCGGCCGAGACCGGCACCCACTTTCCCGCATGCCTGCCAAACGCGAGCGAGGAGTGGTTGCTTGATGCCGCCAGGCAGTACCAGCAAGCCGTGCTGGCACCCGCCAGTGATGCGCCAAGAGTTACCGATACTACCCCTATGAATTACTTATACCTGGGGCTGATCGCGATGCTATATCCCAAGGCGCGCATTGTGTTGTGCATACGCGACCCTCTGGACAACTGCCTGTCCATCTACCGGCAACCGCTGACCGGCCCGCACGCCTATGCCCACGACCTGCGGACTCTGGGCCATTTCTACGCCCTGCACACGCAACTGGCCCGGCACTGGCAGGAGACGCTGGGCGGACGACTGGCGGTGGTTCGCTACGAGACCCTGGTAAGCGAGCCCGAAAGCCAGATCCGGAACCTGCTGACGCACTGCGGCCTGCCCTTCGACTCGGCCTGCCTGGCCTTCCACGAGACGGATCGTCAGGTCAAGTCGCCTAGCGCCAGCCAAGTACGCCAGCCACTGTACACAAGCTCTGTCGGCGCCTGGCGAAATTATGAACAACACCTGGCTCCTCTGAAAGAGGCGTTAGGGCTACTGGAGGATTGACGATATGAGCATCGAACTGAACCAGGCCAACAAGCGCCTGGTCTGGGATTTCTGGACCAGCCTGGAGGCTTCCGGACCGGACGCGGCCGAGCACGTGGCCTCATCCTGCATGGCGCCCGACATGCCGTGGCACGGCCCGGACCCCATCAACGATCTCACAGGGGCCAGTGAGTTTGCCAACCGCTATTGGAGGCCGTTGCTGCACGCGTTTCCCGACCTGCGGCGAAGTTGCCACATGTTCCTGGGCGGGCGATCCAGTGGCAATCCCGACGGACGGGGTGACGGCCGCATGTGGGTCGGCGGAACCGGCTATTTTACCGGTACATTCACCCGGGACTGGCTATCGATCTCCCCTAACGGCCGGGAAGTGAATATTCGTTGGGGTGAAACAAGCTGCGTGGAAAACGGCCGGATCACCGAGACCTACGTTCTGCTGGACGTGATCGACCTGATGATGCAGGCAGGTTTCAAGATCCTGCCCCCCACCCGTGGCAGGGACGGTGTCTATCCTCCACCCCGGGATGACGACGCGATATTCCTTGAACCGCAAGACCAAAGAGAGTCTGACTTTACGCTCGACCTGATCCGAAGGTTTATCTACGACGCCCTCAACGTTTATGACGAGGAAAACCTGGAAAGCATGGGTATAGCCGATTATTTCCATCCCAACGTACGCTGGTATGGCCCGGGTGGGATCGGCGCCTGTTTTGGCCTGAAAGAATTCGAAGACCTGCACCAGCGCCACTGGCTGCATGCCTTTCCAGACCGCAGCGTGCAACCGCTGGACAACCTCTTCGCCGAGGGAAATTACACGGCCGCAGCTGGTTGGCATGGCGTTAAGGCGACCCACCTTGGCCGCTACCTGGGCTGCCCGTCAACCGGTGGTCCCCTGAGCGTGAACGGCCTGGACTTCTGGCGCCGCGAGGGCGACCAGTTCATCGAGAACTGGGTCTTCGTGGATATGCTGCACCTGTTCCGGCAGTTTGGCGTCGACCTCCTGAAACGCATTTCACCGTATGGATATAAGGCATAGGAAGCATTAAAGCCACCCACACAGGTGACTACCTGGGGCCCCGGCAACAGGCAATCAACTTGAATTCAATGGACTGGATTATTGGAAACGGGAAGGCGAGGTTTACGTGGAAGACTGGGGCTTTGTGGATATGATCCACCTGTTTCGCCAGTTCGGTGTCGACCTGTTTGAACGTATGCATGCAGAGCGCGCTGGCTGATACCCGCCCCGTATGGCTATCCTTCCTTGACCGAAGTCATGCAGAGCGTTGATTGACATTCACCGGGCTATCAATAAAACTCGACAGCTATTATACTTCGAATGCACGAATTTTCTGCTATATAGCTATCTATTTTATATGGTTATTAGTTAATATAACCATGAGTATAATTCAATATGTTCAATTGTAAATGCATTCGAAGTCTATTTTTTGGAAACAACATATAAAACTCAAAAATTGATCAACACAGGAATCAGACTCCATGAAAATGAGTCAAAATCGAATTCTGACCACACATGTGGGTAGCCTGCCACGCAGCAAGGCGGTTACCGACGTTGTATTTGCACTTGAAAACAATCAGCCTGTAGCAAAAGAAGCAGCAGAAAGAACGATTCGCAGAGCAGTACGGCAAGTGGTGATCCGGCAGTCTGATACTGGAATCGACATCGCCAGTGACGGTGAGATGAGCAAGATCTCTTATGCGACCTACATCAAAGACCGAATCACCGGATTTGAAGGGGACAGCCCGAGACAACCGCCTCAAGACCTTGAGGATTTTCCCGGCTTCATGCAAAGACTGGCAGATTCTGGTGGCACACCCGCTTACAAGAAACCTTGCTGTGTGGGCGATATTCGGATCAAGGACATGGGTCCCGTAAACCAGGATATTAATAACCTCAGACAGGCCATGGACCTGGCGACGGTGACCGAGCGCTTTATGAATGCTGCCTCACCCGGTGTGATCGCCCTGTTT
>QNFS01000231.1 GCA_003646415.1 Gammaproteobacteria bacterium | reverse complement strand
GGCCAGTTGTTCATCAAAAGTGCGTTTCGCCTCGACCAGTATCTCCCAGCCCCGATTCTTCTCGGAGTCGCCAATCCAGGTGGAAAATGTACCGTATACCCAGCTACCCGCCACCAGCTTTTCTTCATGGGCCGGTCGTGGCGATTTCTCCGCCAGGAATTGCTCGTAGGTGGTCAACTGCAGGAGCGGGTGTTCGGCCAGGCTGCGGTAGAGTTGATTGAGAAAATAGTAGCCGTTTTCCGGGTAGTATTCCCAGGCGTTCTCGCCGTCCAGGATAATACTGATCACGCAGTCGTTGCGGTTCGGGCAGGCATTGGCGATGTTCTCCATATGCTCGATGAAATTGCCCACCGCATCCTCCGCGTGCCAGTCGGAATAGGTAAAACCAATCAGGTCGGACAGGCCGTCGTCGCGAAAGAAGCAATCGATAGGGGCATCGCCAAAGCGATACACGTGATGGCTGCAGGACTTGCCCGGCGTGTCATGGCTGTTGTGCAGTACGCTGCCCCCACTGGCCACCCAGCGAAAATCATTGTCGGCGAACAACTTCAGGGCTGGCTGGCTGATGCCGCCTTCCGATGGCCACAGGCCGGCCGGCTTGCGCCCAAAGACCCGTTCAAAGGATTCCAGCCCCTTTTGCAGATGCCACTGGGCGCGTGCTTCCCCACCCGGGTAATCGGTGGTGACCGGCAGGTGTATATCGGACATGGCCTCCCTGGCGGATGTGATATCCAGTAGCAGGGGTACGATGGGGTGGGCATAAGGGCTCATACACAGTTCCACCTGGCCGCGCTCGGCGAGTTCCCGATAGCGCGGCACCAGTGACTGCATCTGCTCCAGGATGATGTGCAGCAGTTCCCGGCGCTCGTGCAGGGTGAAATTGCCCGCCTTGTCCTGTAATCGCTGTATACGGGTGTCGCTGCGTCGCACTGACTCTGCCATCCAGCTCAGGTGATACCAGACCAGCAGGTCAGCCAGGAACTGGTTGGAGGCGTAAATCAGGCTTTCGGGGTGGGTCTGGTACCACTCGGCCATGGTAGCCAGCCGTTGGTAGGGCTCGAAGCGCTCGATCATGCGTTCTTTATTGGCGCGCAGGCAGTCCTGCATCAGCCGCAGCCGCGCTGTCTCATTGCCGGGCAGGGCGGGCTCTGCCAACTCGGCCAGCACCGGATCCCTGATGGCGCCGTGGCCTTCCAGGTAGGCGGTGATCTGTTCTACGTAGTCCTCTATTTGTTCCAACAGTATCGGAGCAAAATTCACTACCGCCCGGGCCTGTGGTACCGCTTCCAGGTGCGCGGCCATGTCCACGTAATCCTTGATCGCGTGCAGGTAGGTCCAGGGCAAGTGCACTGTACCCGTGCGCAGGTTGCGGTATTCAGGTTGGTGCATGTGCCACATCAGCACCACACTCATCGGTTGCTTATCGGGCATAGTGCAGTCTCTGTCCCAGCATTTCCGGTGTGACCAGCACCACACCGCCCTCGGAGACATGGAAGTGCTCTGCATCTTCCCCGGGATTGATACCGATGCTGGTATCGGGCGGAATAATACAGCCCTTGTCTATAATGGCTTTTGATCACGCAGCCCCGACCGATATTGACCTCAGGGAACACAATCGAGTCTTCTATCTCACAATAGGAGTGCACGTTCACATTGTGAAATAGCAGGGAGCGGCGTACATAGGAACCCGATACAATACAGCCACCGGCCAGCATGGAGTCGACGGCCATGCCCCGGCGACCGTCATCGTCGAATACGAATTTGGCCGGTGGCACCTGGTCCTGGTAGGTCCAGATGGGCCACTCCCGGTCATAGAGGTTGAGCTCGGGGCTGACCCCGATCAATTCCAGGTTGGTTTCCCAGAACGCGTCCACGGTGCCCACATCGCGCCAGTAGGCGCGGTGTCCGTCCGGCCCTTCGCGAAACGGAAAGGCCGAGACCCGGCGCCGGTGGATGACATCGGGGATGATATCGCCGCCAAAATCCCGGCTGGAGCCGGGTGTATCGGCATCGCGCAACAACTCCTCTATCAGAACCTTGGTGCGGAATATATAAATGCCCATGGAGGCCAGAGCCTGGTCTTCGCTGCCGGGCATGGGGGTGGGATTATCGGGTTTTTCTGCAAACTCGGTGATGCGGTGATCGCTGTCCACGGCCATTACCCCGAAGGCCCGGGCCTGCTCCAGGGGTACTTCCATGCAGCCCACGGTAATGTCGGCCTCCGCTTCCACGTGGGCGGCCAGCATGGTGCCGTAATCCATTTTGTAGATGTGGTCGCCCGCCAGAATCAGCACGAATTCCGGGTTGTGGGTGCGGATAATGTCTATGTTCTGGTAGATCGCGTCCGCCGTTCCCGCGTACCATGAGGCTTCCAGCCGCTGCTGCGCGGGCAGCAGCTCCACGAACTCCCCCAACTCGTTGCGCATAAAACCCCAGCCGCGCTGTATGTGCCGGATCAGGCTGTGTGCCTTGTACTGGGTGAGTATGCCCACTTTGCGGATGCCGGAATTGACGCAATTGGACAGGGGAAAGTCGATAATCCGGAACTTGCCGCCAAAGGGAACCGCCGGTTTGGCCCGCCACATGGTTAGTTGTTGCAGCCTGGAGCCACGGCCCCCGGCCAGCACCAGGGCGAGGGTGTCGCGGGTAAGGCGGCTGACGTATCTTGCTGAATCCTGATTGCTCATTGTAAATTCATTGATCTGTAAACTGGTCTGGTCGGGTTTATTTGATTAACATTCATTGTAGTCCACCATTTCCTATGGCCAGTGGGAATATTGGTTATATTGTGGACAATAAGCGCGGAAATTTCCTGTTATTGTAGTTGATGTAAATCAGTAGATACTAAATGAAAGCGGTTTTACCCAGGCAACCCCTAAATGAAGGCATCCGCAAGGTTCTCGCGGGACGTCATCACGACCCCTTCGACGTGCTCGGTTGTCACCGACAGGGCACGCAGTGGCATATCCGGGCACTGTTGCCAGGCACCGCGGAGGCCGAGGTGGTCATTGATGGCAAAAACAAACCCATGGAACGCCTTCCGGATACCGATTTCTTTACGTTCGAAATAGCACAGAAAGCGCTACCAGACTACCAGTTGCGCTGGCGCCCGGGGCAGGGTGAGTGGCGGCAGGGGGAAGACCCCTACCGTTTCGGCCCCACCACAGGGGACCTGGACCTGCACCTGTTTGCAGAGGGCAGGCACGAACACATCTATCATATTCTCGGTGCCCACTGCTGCGAGCACGAGGGGGTCGGCGGCGTACGCTTCGCCACCTGGGCGCCCAATGCCCGGCGAGTGAGCGTGGTCGGCGATTTCAACCAATGGCACGGCCTGAGCCACCCCATGCGAAGCAGGGGACTCAGTGGTGTATGGGAACTTTTTATACCGGGATTGGACGCGGGCGAAAAATACAAGTTCGAAGTGTGCGATGCTACTGGCAAGCTCTGTCTGAAGGCGGACCCCTACGGCAACCGCTTTGAAATGCGCCCTGCGACCGCGGCCATTGTGTGCCCGCCGTCGGCATTCCAGTGGACCGACCAGCAGTGGCTGGAACAGCGAGCACATTGGGACTGGCAGCACGCCCCGATTTCAATTTACGAGTTTCACCCCGGCTCCTGGCGGCGCGACGGGGAGGGCGGTTTCCTGAATTTCCGGGACATGGCCCGGCAACTGGCGGACTATGTGTCGCAACTGGGTTTTACCCATGTTGAATTACTACCCATCATGGAACACCCGCTGGACGACTCCTGGGGCTACCAGACCACCGGCTATTTTGCGCCTTCCCAGCGTTTTGGCAGTCCCGATGACTTTCGCTACTTTGTGGATCTGATGCATCAACGCGACATCGGGGTCATACTGGACTGGGTGCCCGCCCACTTCCCCCGCGACGCCCACGCCCTGGCGCGTTT
>QNFS01000230.1 GCA_003646415.1 Gammaproteobacteria bacterium | reverse complement strand
TGAGCATAGTGTTCACTATGCGACCATCCCTGTTATTTCGAATGCGCCGTATGTAACCCGCCTTTTCCATTCCACGAAGTGTAATTGCAGTACTGGGTGCCTTAGTCCCAACACGCCCTGATAGTTCCTGCTGGCTCAGCCCATCTTCGTCCCATAGTACACGAAGATAGTAATACTGAGTGATTGTCACTCCATAGTCTTTAATCTGCTTTTCCAGTGCTCGGGAAAGCATACGTGAAATTTCACGTGTCAACACTGCAAGACTATTTTCAACTGGCAATATACTGTTGGAACCCATTTATTTTTCCCACTTCAGGTTAATACTCTGTTGGTCAATTATTGTGAGCCCTTACCCAAATTGACCGTTTGTTGTCTATGAAACACACTGTAATTCACCCCGTATTAGATGTCGATGGCGAGTATTGCCCGATACGAAACACGGCGATGAAAGAGCGGGGTATGACTGACTTTTCAATTATGGCTACCCCAATGGCGCACTAACTGGGCGATCTGCAACTGGAGATTACGGATAATTTCCCGATTGCGATGGCTACATACACCGCATGTTGAGCTGTGGTTCTCTTGTTAGGAACCAAGCTTGGGAATATACTAACCGACCATTCGGTCAGTATAAGAGAGCACCAAGCAGAAACAACCATGCAAACCCAGCCCGCTAGTAAGACAACCCACTCAAGCAGCGAACAGGCTATATTGGAAGCCGCAGAAACCCTTTTTGCAAAAAAGGGTTTTGATGCCGTCTCCATGAGCGCCATTGCCAAGCTGGCCAATACCAGCAAGCCCAACATCTATCACCACTTCAAAAACAAGAATGAGCTGTACCTGGCGGTTATGAAAGCTGCGGTTCAGCGTTCCTCGATGTTGCTTGACGAACTGGAGGATGCACCCGGTAGTTTCAGGCAGCACCTGTCTGATTTTTCCGTCGGTCAACTCCATAATATCCTGACACATAACCGCAGTACGCAATTGATATTGCGCGAGACCTTGTCCGGGGGTACCCAGAATGGACAGGAAATTGCCAGACACGTTGTTGAAGAGGTTTTCTCACGACTGGTGGCCATGGTTCAGCAGGGTCAACAGGAAAATGAAATCCGCAATGATATCGATCCGGCGCTGGCAGCTTTCATGGTCGTGGCTGCAAACATGTTTTTTTTCCAGGCCAACCCGATCATTCAAACCATTCCTGAGATTCACTTTACCAATGATGCCCGTGCGTTTAGTGCTGGTGTCATAGACATATTGTTCAACGGCATACTCAAGGAAAGAGAGAACAAGTGAAGAAAAGCATAAAAAACGTGGCGATTGGCTCTCTACTCTGCCAGCCATTGATGTTTCTTATGTAACTGTTCATGTAATTCGGTAATGCAGTGGGGGATGGTTTCAGGAGTGGGTGCATGGAAACCTCCGGCTCAAGTAACACCCAGATAGCTCAGCGCATTAGTCCTGCATAAACGGGTTTTGACCGATTCATTACTAATAGCAGCGCTGATGAACCCCACAGGGTCTATTTCCTGGATTAGGAACGGGTAATCAGTCCCTATTACAATCTTGTCATCCCCCACAAGTTCTATCAGTCCGTTTAGCACAATACTGTCATACACAAGTGAGTCGTACCATACCTTGCGCATCCATTCTTGTGGATCGACGCTTATCGCTCCGCGAACCTCCGCTGACACACTCCAACCATTCTTCAAGCGACCAGCGATCCATGGAAACGATCCACCACCATGGCTCAGGCAAATACGCAAACGAGGGTGGCGTTCAAGAACCTGACCCACCATCAATGATGTTGCTGCAAGCGCAAGTTCCTGCGGAAACGCGATCAGCGCCTCCATCAGTGGTGGGCCTACGATACGGTCGGTGGGCGGATGAACCGCATGAATGAACAATGATAAATCATACTCTTCAACCGCTGCATAGAACTCATCGAAGCGACGATCACCAATAGGAACACCTGCAATGTGAGACCCTATTTCAATGCCGCGCAGGGCATGAACCCTGGCGATTCTTTCGACTTCGCGCACAGCTAATGCCGGTTCCTGAAGAGTGACAGTTCCAAAACCGGTGAACCGGTTCGGTGCCTCGGCAACCATTTTTGCAATCACGCCATTGACGTGATCCGCCAAAACCGTTGTCTGCCTGGGGTCAAGCCAGTAACCGAACATCTCCGGCATTGGAGACAACACTTGCCGCGCGATATTTCTGGCATCCATTTCGTCCAGCCGCGCCGCTGGATCCCATGAATTAGGCTCCAGAGTCCGAAATGGTTGATCGCCATAGTAAATGACATGATGGCCAGCAGCGGTACACTGCATACAGGGCCACTTTTGTGAGTTCTTTGCAATGGGATTACCGGGAAACTTTCCAGGAACGACATGGGTGTGAATATCAATCACTCCGCCAGGTATTGGATTTTTCATTATATTCATGTTGGTAGCTTAGTCAGGGAATTATATTTTGCCAATTTTTCTACTTTCTCATCCGGGTGTTCGCCGAACAATAGTCTGCTTAAGGTCACCAGTACTCCTGCCGTGGAACCCCATATATGCACCTGATTGTAAACAATATCCTCAACCAGGAACTCCAGGGAACCGAGAGTTCGCAACCTACTGATCCTGTATCGTGGCTCCAGCAGGACTGACAGCGGCAACTCGATTACTTCCGCCACTTCTTCATATCTGGGATTCAGCACCACACTGTCTTCCAACAAACCCAAAAACACCGCAAGGCGATAGCGACTCTCAACAAGTATATGGTCCGGCAAGCGCCCTAGTACCGAGATTGTGTTGGGCAAAATACCAAGCTCTTCGCTTGTTTCACGAATAGCAGTATCGAGAGCATCAGCATCATTCGCGTCCGCCTTCCCTCCCGGTAGCGACCAGAGGTTCGCATGAGTCCGCAGTGCTCTGGACCGCCGCGTGAGTATGACCTTCGGCTCAACACGACCGGCCCGGACAAGCAGGAGAACACTCGCATGGCGAAGATCCTCAGGTACAACACCAAGTAGTTGCTTGCTTTCAGAATGAGGCATACCTGAAACTCGCCAATCACACAGCGCCGATTTCGGCTCCCACCAGGTCATTGCCTGTAAACATGCTACAAATGGATGGTAATGCATCACAGACGGCCAGATGCTTGAAAAGCAATAATTGCAACACCAACCGCACTGATTATGGTGCCCAGCACGATTGCAGTATTGATAAGGTTTTCGCTGCGAAAGAACAAGAAATTCAGTAAGAGCGCAAACACAGGAGCCGTGGCACCCAGGGGCGCAATGAGTGAAATTGGTGCTGCTGAGATGGAAAGGTACCACAGCATCATCGCGGCACCTCCAAAGAGTCCAGAGGCAATCAGTGGTTTCGAACGAAACAATGCTGGTCGCAAAACCTCCTTGTTCCGTGTAACCAGGAACCATGTTGTATACACTACCCACGCAGGAACAGATGTAATTAAGGCTGCCATTTGAGGGCTCGCGCCAGCAGAAAGCCCCCGTTTGCGTAATATCAGAGATGTGCCATATGCTATCGCAGCAACCATGGCCGGAAACAATTGTCGGAGTGATTCACCGAGCGTTGATTTCGATCGGTTCCCTGTGCCTTTTCTGCCACCAACGGCTACAACAAAACCACCTGCCAGAATGCACGCTGCTGCACCATAGCCCGATGCATTGAGACGTTCTCCCAGCAATAGTGTCGCGAGAACGACTGTCACAAGTGGATGGGACAATACAATGGGTGTTGTAAGGTTTGAGCCAAGCCGCGAAAGACTGTACACATACAACGCACGCGCTAACAGCGGTGCCATAATGCCAGCGGCGAAAAGTATTCCCGTTGTCTCAATATCCGGCCACGTGCCACCCTGAATGCCAATCCACCCCAGAATTGTGATCAACACAATTGTTGTTTGTGCCCATA
>QNFS01000229.1 GCA_003646415.1 Gammaproteobacteria bacterium | reverse complement strand
GAAGGCCTTGTTGAAGTCCCCGAAGGACAGTGAGTTGAGCAGTCCGCTCTTGCCCCGCTTTCCCAGCCGGGCTCGCTCGATGCGGGCGACCAGACGGCCAGCGGTGGCGATGGCTGGAGGACTGCCGCTGGTCCCGGACAAGGCGAAACCGCACCCGTCCTCAGGGTGCTGCGCCAGCACTTGCTGCAGCATCAGCGAGCCCATCGAGTGACCCAGCAAGAGCAGCGGCAGCGCACCGTGCTCGTGGGCTAGGTGCCGGTTGAGCAGATGGATGTCCGAGACGCCGCGGTCCCAGCCGGCGGAATCGGCCATGTGCCCCAGCTCCTCACCCTCTGGTACCGAGCGACCGTGGCCCCGCTGATCGTGGGCATAGGCGCCATAGCCGGCGGCGCAGAGCGCCTCGGCGAGCCCGCCATAGCGCCCGCCGTGCTCGGCCATGCCATGCACGATTTGCACGATCGCTTTGGGGGGGCCGTCGGGCAGCCAGCGGTGGACCCACAGCGCGGTGCCGTCGTCCGAGGGGAAGGAGAACGTCGATTGGTTTGAGGAGGCCATGATGCTGTGTTGGTTTTGTGGTGAGTTGCTCGCCTCACCACGCTAGCCCCGGAATAAGCGCGGTGGAGGCGCGCAGCGCTGAACAAGGCGCCTGGCGGGTCCTGTCACGGTCACGCGTGCCAGTCCCCAAGTGAGTCGTGGGGGGGGCCGTGCGAGTGCGGGTGCGGGTGGTCGTGGTCGGGGCGGGGCCGTGGTCGTGGCCGTGGTTGGGTGCTTGCTCCGGGCATGCGGAGCTCTGCATAGCCGGAGCAAGCTGGCTCTGACGCGCACGCGCACGCGCACCCGCTCGCTTCCGACCACGACCACGACGGGGGAACAGAGCCGAGGCGTCGTTGCCGGCGTGGCCTGTGGGCTGCTCCTTGTTCGAGGGTCCAGCCCCAATGGCGCACCCTCCGCGCCAGCGCCACCGCTTGGCGAGTCGAAAGCGAGAGAAGGAAACAGCGGCACCGCGCGTTGTCGTGAGGGTCGGGCAGGTGTCGCTGTCACGGATGCTGCGCCGTGAAGGGGCAAACCCCTCGAACAAGGAGCAGCCCACATGACCCATCACTCATTTCACTTCACCCACTACAAGCTCGATGCTTACCGGGTCTCGCGACAGCTCGCAGACTTGGTGATAGAGGTCACGCGCCAGATGCCCAAGGGCCATCATAAGATGGTGGACCAGATCGTCCGTGCCGCCACCGGAGCCGAGGCGCTCATCGCCGAAGGCGCGAATCGCTACACGCCGAAGCAAAAGCGGCAGCGCTTCGTCGAAGCGCGCGGCGAAGCGGGTGAGGTGGCCGCTCATCTAGAGCGGATCCGTCGCTATCAGTTCATCAGCGAGGGGCAATTGATGGCAGGACTCAGCCTTGCAGACAGGCTGTGCGCGATGCTCACGGGGCTCATCAAGCGTCACTCGTGAGAGGCCGTTGCCGGGGCGTGGTGACGCGCCTCGGCAGCATCTCTTTTCTGCGAGAAACGTAGCTTGAAGTGACTTTGTGAAAAGGAGGCTCGTCTAACGGAGATCGCTACCAAACGCTCTCCAAAAACGACCCTCCAATGAAGAAGCCTAAGCCCGTTGCTCGCGCCAGTCACGTCAACTTCGGCACCTCGGTACCGGCCGGGGAGCAGTCATGGCCCAACCGCCCTGGGTCGGTGATGCGCATGCCGAAGCTGCACGTCGAGACCGAGGAGCGCGCGATGGTCACGCGCTTCGGTGGGCTCGCCCTCGCTGAACAGTTCTGTCGGCGATTCGGCGTTGCCGGGCTGATCGACGACAACGTCGAAGTGCTCAAGCTGCACCTGCCGTATCACGAGTCCGATCACGTGCTCGCACAGGCGATGAATCTGTACGTCGGCGGCAGCTGCATCGAAGACATGTCCCTGTTGCAGCACGACGACGCAGTGCTCCGCATGCTGGGAGCATGCCGCTTGCCCGATCCGACAACGGCGGGCGACTTCTTGCGCCGTTTTGACCGTCGGACCAATCCTGAAGGTTTGATGGGGCTGCGAACCGCCAACGACAAGATCCAGGAGCGTGTCTGGAAGCGCCTTACTCGAAGGAAGCGGCGTCGTCGAAAGCACTCGATGGTGGTCATCGACGTCGACAGCAAGATCAAACCGCTATCCGGAGAACAGAAGCAGGGCGCCGATTTCGGCTACACAGGCAAGTGGTCGTACCACCCCTTCATGATCAGCATGGCGGAGACAGGTGAGTGCCTCGCGGTACGAAACCGCCCAGGCAGCGCTACCTCCGCCAAGGGGGTCGAGGATGTCCTCGACGAATTGCTGCCGCGCTTGAAGAAGCACTACGGGACGGTCTTGCTTCGTGGCGACAGCGCCTTCGATCGCGCTCCGATGCGACGCGTCTGCCAACAGCACGGCGTGTACTTCGCCTTCGTCAGCCCATCGTTCGACAATCGCGAGAATGTCGCCGAGGGGCTCGAATTCCGACCATTCCGAACGCGCGAGGCGCGAACGCACGAGGCTCGTCGCGCGCACTCGGGCTACCAGCCACGTCGCAAGAGCAGCTCACACCGCAAACAACGAGCGCGCGAGCGCGGCTACGAGGACAAGCAGCTCAAAAGGCAGTGGCTCGCTGAAACACCATATCGATACTCGCGTCGTCATGGCCCCGACCGCCCCACCTATCGACTCGTCATCCGGCGGCAGCTCATCGAAAGGCACAACAAGCAGCAGGAAATCTTCGACGAGTACCGCTATCGCTACGTGCTCACCAACCTGCCCGACTCCTTCACGACCGAGGCCATCATCGATGAGACGTATCTGCGCTGTGACCAAGAGAACCTGATCCAGCAGATGGGCAGCGGTCTGGCCGCTTGGCGCATGCCCGTCGCCGAGTTTGACGGCAACGAAGCCTGGCTCGAGATTGCACGGCTCGCGTGGAACATGGCGAAGTGGATCGCCCAGCTCGCGCTCCCCGATGAGGTCATCCGCTGGAAGTGGAAACGCTTCCGTCTGCACTACGTTTTCGTGCCTGCTCAGCTCATCAAGCGTGCTCGGCAAACCTGGGTCCGCCTCATGGGGGCGCGCTCGACCATCGACCCGCTGCTGCTCGCCTTCGAGTCACTCTGACCGCGACCCCACGCACCAGGACACCCAGCAGGCCGGCCGCCTGCCGGCACACCTGCGCCCTGATCCTGCACTGAGCCACGGTCGCGCCGCCACGAGCGGGGTCTGGCGCTGAAACACGGCGCGCGCGGTCGTGCTTCGACGTCATCAGCCTCGGCAACCCGCTCGTGCGACCGCGCGCGCCGTGTTTCAGCGCCTTCGCGCTCTCGACGCGCTTATTCCGGGCCTAGCTGCCTGAGCCGTTCCTTGAGGCTCTCGCCCTCAAGCAGCTCCATGGCGATGAAGGGGGTGCCCTCATGGACCCCGTAGTCGTGCACCTGGACCACGTGAGCGCTGCGCAGCGACGCCGCAGCCTTGGCCTCCCGCTCGAACCGCTCCCGAGCATCGGGAAATGCCTCGAGCAACTTGGCGTGCATCCTCTTCAGGGCGACGTTGCGCCCGAGCTTCTGATCGTGGGCCAGCCAGACCGTCCCCATACCGCCCCGCTCGAGCTCTTCGAGCAGCACGTAGCGGCGAGCAACGAGCTTGCCAGCGGTCGATTCGGACTTCTCCACAACGCCTATCCCAGCAGGTGCTCCGCACGAGCTGACACCAGCCCGTGCAGCGGCCCCGGTGAGTATAGTCGGTCGCCTTGCCGGTAAGCCACTGGCTCGCGAGCCGGCTGACATCGAGTCGCAGTGCAGGTATCGTGCGCCTGGCTCATGTTGCCAGTAGTGAACTGTTCAGCGACCCGTTTTCTCGGGACCTTGGCGCTCGGTTTGCTGCTCATCGCACCAGCGCTCGGCCACTCGGGCTGCGATGCGATGACCGGCAT
>QNFS01000228.1 GCA_003646415.1 Gammaproteobacteria bacterium | reverse complement strand
TATCCCAGGCAAATTGCTTTTAACGTGTTGCCGCATATTGATACATTTGAGGACAATGGTTATACCCGGGAGGAGATGAAGATGGTGTGGGAAACGCGCAAGATCTTTGGTGATCCGGGTATTGCGGTCAACCCGACCTGTGTCAGGGTGCCGGTGTTTTTCGGGCACTCTGAGGCGCTGCACGTAGAAACAGTGGACAAAATTACCGCACAAGAGGCCAGGACCCTGCTGGAGAGCGCTCCGGGGGTCACCGTGATAGATGAGCGGGCTGATGGCGGCTATCCCACGGCTGTCAGCGACTCGGCGGGCAATGATCCGGTATTTGTCGGCAGGATTCGAGAGGATATCTCGCATCCCCGGGGGCTGGATATGTGGGTCGTTTCGGACAATGTGCGCAAGGGGGCGGCGCTCAATAGTGTGCAAATTGCCGAGAGCTTGGTGTCAACCTACCTTGATTAATGCTGATATATCACTGATACTTGGGGTGATATTCGGGTTGTTGCGAGTGCGCGGGGTGATTTAAGCATTACTTTTAGTGAGTGGTGCAAGTGCTTGCAGGAGTTGAAGTTTTCAAGCGCTGCGCAAGTAACATCACCGATTCAGTGGCCAGACCCAGGGGAGGCTGGCTTAAGATTAAGCAGGAAGAATAATAAGGGACCGGTATGGCTCGTAAGTTTACTGCTATAGCTTTTTCGTTGGGGTGCCTACAGGCGAGTTCGGTGATGGGCCTGGGCTTGGGTGAACTCACCCTGGACTCATTTCTTAATGAGCCTTTAAGTGCCAGGGTCGATCTGCTGAGCACCGGCGGCCTGCACGAAGATGAAATCAGGATTCGGCTGGCTACCAAGGAAGATTTTGACAAGTTGGGCCTTCATCGCGCCTATTTTCTTACCAGTATCAAATTTGAAGTGGTGACCAGTGGCAGCGGCAATGCTCAACTGATCATGTCGTCCGATGACCCGGTACTGGAACCCTATCTCGATTTTATCGTGGAAGCCCGGTGGCCCTCAGGCCGCTTGCTGCGTGAATATACGATTCTGGTAGATCCCCCTGTTTTTGACCAGAACACATCAGTTATCTCTGCCAGCGAGCGGGTTGCGGAAGTCGAGGGAGTGCCGGCCCCGGTAAAAAAAACGCAGGACCAGGCCGCGGTAGAGACTAGCGGAACCCACGTTGACATAAAGAAATCCGGATTGGCGCCGGGAGAAATGCCTGAACGCGGCTATAACGCGGAGGCATCCCCCTCTCCGATGCCGGGACGTCGCTACATGGTCCACCGTAATGACACCCTGTGGGAAATAGCCCGGCAAGCCAGGCCTGAAGGTGCCTCGGTACATCAGACCATGCTGGATATCCAGCGTCTGAATCCCGAAGCGTTCATTAATGGCAACATCAACCGGGTTAAAGCGGGCTATATAGTCTATTTGCCAGACTCCGGTGATATCAGTTCAGTTGACCTGGCATCAGCATTGGCGGAAGTGCGCCAGCAAAATGAAGATTGGCGAGAGAACCGGGCTTCTGAGCCCCGCCCCGGCAGTGGCCCATCCCTGCGTATATCAGCAGAGCCCGATGTGTCCGCTGATACAGGTACTGATGCGTCTGAGGGACAGGGTGAGGTCGGCGCAAGTGCAGTGGCGATGGAAGAATTGGAAAAATCTGAACTGGATCGCTCTGATGCAGAACAGCGCCTGGTCGCCATGGAGCAGCAGGTGGAGACGCTGCAGCACATTGTCAGTTTGAAGGACGACCAGATAGCCGCATTGCAGAGCGCACTGGCTGAGACTGGCGATTCTACAGATGCTGATATTGAAGCGTTACTCCCGGGGGAAACTGATGAAGAGTTGGCCGCGGCACCTGATACCCTGGAGAGCGTAACCGAAATTGAAAATCTCGACGAGGCGGAAATACCGGTCACCGTGGAGATGATTGAAGAAGAGGTTGAACCCGCGGTTGAGGCTGAGCCTGTTGTCGCAGTGCCTGTTGTCGCAGTGCAGCCCCCCCCTGTTGTCAGTCAGCCACAGGCGCCAGAGAGCGGCGGCTTTATGAGCTACATTGTTTATATTCTGGGAGCTGTGGTTGTGGCGATCCTGGGGTTGATTTTTATGCGTCGCCGTGGGGGGGATAACGAAGAGGCGCCGGCCCCCGCGCCCAGGGAAGACGTTTTTGCAGACGTGCAACTCAAGGACCAGGAACTTGAAGTAGAGGCACCTGCAGAACCTGAAATATTCGAAGCTTCGGAAGAGGGGTCACTGCTTGCAGAAGAAGAGCAAACACCTCCATCAGATGATAACCGCGGCTATGGCGAGCGCAAACACGACGAATACGCATCGGATGTCGACACGGGCGACGCCCTGGCGGAGGCCGATATCTATATCGCTTACGGCCGCTATCCCCAGGCAATCGACCTGCTGAATAACGCTATAGGTAACGACCCCAATAATCCGGCTTATCGTCTGAAATTGTTGGAAATGCACGCGGAGATGGGTGATCGAGACGCTGCCATGGCACAGTTTGGTGAGTTACAGGCGATCGACGACCCCAGCAGCCTGAGCCGGGCTCAGGAAGTGCTGGACGGCCTCGCAACAGCAGCATTGAGTACCAGTGCACAAGCTCCTGAAGACGTGCCGGCCGACCTGGCGGCTGACACCGATGCGCTGCTGGAGGCAGACTTCAGTGGTCTGGAGATAGAGGATTCGGTAGAGTCGCAGGTAGAGGCTGATGATCTCGATCTGTCGGCGGATTTTGCCGACAGCGGGCTGGCCCTGGAAAGCGACGAAGACATGGTTATTGCTGCTGAAAGCAATGGCATGTCAACCAAACTGGACCTGGCTCGAGCGTATCTCGATATGGGTGATGAGGACGGTGCACGCCAGATTCTGGAAGAGGTGGTTGCCGATGCCAGTGATGAGATAAAAGCTGAAGCCGAAGAGTTGCTGGGGCGTATTGGCTAGCAAACCGACCCCCCCTTATTCTGCTGACCCGCACCCTGCGGGCAGCCGTATAGCCTGTCGTATCGAGTACGACGGCAGCCAATACAGTGGTTGGCAAGCTCAGGCGCATGTGGACGTCCAAACTGTGCAGGAACAACTGGAGTCGGGCCTCAGCGAGGTTGCCCAAGCGCCTGTGCGGGTGCATTGCGCGGGGCGTACCGACACCGGGGTTCACGGCTTTGGCCAGATAGTCCACTTTGACGCCCCGGTGCAGCGCAGCAGCAAGGCCTGGGTCCTGGGTGGCAACGCCAACCTGCCTGTTGATATACGCATACACTGGGCTGTTCCGGTTATCGCCCAGTTCCATGCGCGTTTCTCCGCGCTGGCACGCCGCTATCGCTATGTCATTGCCAACACGCCGGTGCGGCCGGCTCTATTGTATGCTCAGGTGACCTGGCAGCGCCGTCCGCTGGCTGAGCACGCGATGCATGAAGCAGCCCAGTGTCTGGTGGGAGAGCGGGATTTCAGTGCATTTCGCGCTGCCGGCTGTCAGTCAAAGACCCCTATGCGCAATGTGTATTCGATCGATGTCCGTCGCTGTGGTGACCTGATTGTCGTAGACATAAAAGCCAATGCCTTTTTGCACCATATGGTGCGAAATATCGTGGGCTCCCTGATGGCTGTGGGGTACGGGCGTAACGACTCGCACTGGATTGATAAGCTTATGGCCGGGCGTGATCGTTCGCACGCGGCGGAGACGGCCCCATCGCATGGGCTTTATCTGGTAGAGGTGGATTATCCAGTGCACTATGGCTTGCCGCAAACGCCCTATGGCCCTTTGTTATTGGGTACTAATCGGGGTATTTGAGTCGCTCATCATAAAGACAGTGCTGCGTGCTATCTGCTATTATGGGCCCTGTTTTTTGTCGGTTAACAAGTCAAATGATTCATACGCGTATCAAAATTTGCGGTATCACCAGGCCGGAAGATGCGCAGACGGCTGTTGCCAATGGTGCAGATGCTATCGGTCTTGTTT
>QNFS01000227.1 GCA_003646415.1 Gammaproteobacteria bacterium | reverse complement strand
GTGACCTGAAATACGGTCCGCTTTTCACAAATTTCCTGTCTGAACTGCAGGCCGATGCGTTTCGTGCGCACCTGGGTGACAAATTTGACGTCGACCTAAGCGACTGTCCCACAACCATCACGGTGCGCAAATACTGCGAGCGCAGCGATGGTCATATTCACACTGACCACCGCAGCAAGTTTATTACCGTGCTGGTATACTTCAACGAGGAGTGGAACAGCGACGGCGGTTGCCTGCGGATGTTGCGCTCGTCTTCAGACCTGGAGGACTACACCGCTGAGGTGAAGCCACTGGGGGGTCGATTGTTGGCCTTCCGACGCACCGACTGGTCATGGCACGGGCACAAGCCATTTGTCGGCGAGCGACGCATGTTGCAGTACAACTTCCTGTCCAACAGCAAACTGGCACAACTCAACCAGAAGGTCAGCCGGATGGGCACACACTTCGGCAAGCGTGTGCTGGGAATGCGCTAGACACATCATTTTGGGGGCGGTTGCCAAGTAGTACCGTAGCCGTATCGGTCAAATAACCGATACGGTGTGCCAGTTGTACTGCTAATTTCCCTCCTTGGATGCCGCGACGCTGTAGTGTCGGCCAGCGATCACCAAAATTCCTCGGGAGCTAATTCATGAGCAAAGCACAAGAGAAGCGCGGGCAGCCCAAACCCTGCGTATTCATCCATGTCAATCACAAACAGATTCTCGGTGCTCACGTAGGTGAAAAATCCCTGCGTTACTTTTCCAGGAACAACGACAAGTTCGATGTCAAATTCATTGAAACCAGGGACCATCCCTTCTTGCTGGCCAAGGAAGGCGAAATGTTTCTGCGCAATGGCGTAGAGCGCAAGTGGCGCATGAACGACCTGCAATCCTTCACCCCGCTACGGTTCATGCCGCCGGAACTGATGAATTACAGTGGCAGGGCCGTGATTATCGACCCGGACGTGTTCGCGGTCGGTGACGTCTGGGAACTGCTCTCGCGGGACATGCAAGGTAAGGCCATCATGTGCCGTCCCCGCAGCAAGACCAACCCGGATATCAACGGGAAATTGGCATCAAGTGTCATGCTGCTGGACTGTGAAAAACTCAAGCACTGGAAGGCCGAAGAACAATTCAACGAAATGTTCAATGGACAGCGAGACTACAAGAAGTGGATTACCTTGATGTACGAGGATCGCTCCACTATTGGACTTCTCGAAAGCAGCTGGAATGACCTGGACGTGCTGAACAAGAAAACCAAGATGCTGCACACAACCAAGCGTTGGACGCAACCCTGGAAAGCGGGCCTGCCCATCGATTTCGTGCCAGCCGACAAGTTTGAAGCCTTTCCACCTCTGGGGTGGCTATTGTATTTCCGCCGCAAGGTTTTTGGCGACTACTCCTTCCTTGGGCGTTACAAATCACACCCGGATAAGAATCAGGAGGACTTCTTTTTCGCATTGCTGCAGGAGTGCATCGATGACGGAAGCGTTACCGAGGAGATGGTGCAAAATGAAATGCTGCTCGATCATGTTCGCAAGGATGCGCCAGGCATCCTCAGCAGGGCGCCATCAGTAGATCAGGTTATCGCGGCGCTACCTGCATAGCGCGAATAATGCACACTTCACACGGACAACAGGCAAGTGTCAGTTTGCCTGTTGTCCGTATATTAGCAGAGGATATTCCATGAGTTTTTTTGCCACAACGGAGCTGTGGAAGACGGCACTGAAAAACTGGGACGGCATTCACGACGCGCCGGCCAGAGAGAACCGATCGCATCGCTACGGTATCAAGACGATAGAAAACCGCTTTCTTGAGCGATACCTGACTACCGCCCACTGGAGTCTTCCCGGCCTCTGGTCGATACCGTTGGTCGTCTACCTGTTGTTCCGGTCTGTAGTGATCGAAGGGCGAGCGCCGCTCAGCATTGCTGTCCTGTTTCTGCTCGGCGTTCTGGGCTGGACCTTTGCGGAGTACTGGCTGCACCGCTGGGTATTTCATCTCGCGCCCTCTTCCAATCGCCTTATCCGGTCAATCCAGTTCGCGTTGCACGGCTATCATCACGAGTTTCCGGATGATCCCAGGCGCCTGGTGGCGCCGCTGATACTGGCGGTACCGATCAGCACCTTCCTGGCAGCAGTGGTGATACTGTGCTTTCCCGGAAACTGGCCTCCGATACTGGCGGGAACATTTTTTGGGTATCTGTGCTATGACTGGGTGCACTACTACGTGCATCATGGGCGTCCCCACTTTGCCGCGGGCAAGTTCATGCGGCGCTTTCACTTCGAGCATCATTACAAGAGTGCGGATATTCAGTTTGGTTTGAGTTCGCCCCTGTGGGACTTTGTATTCTCAACCTACCGGCGCCCCTGTCCTCCCACGGCAATGGAGCGGACTTGCCTGGGAAAAGACGCCGATATTGGCGCTTGATTGAGTTAAAAACCGGCTTAGACGACTTTGTCCCAGTAGCTATCCACACGCGCCTGTATTTCCGCGATTAGTCCGGGATCAGTTTCCGGCTTGAACAGGTGCGAGAATCGCCCCTGTAGTCGCAGGTACTCCTCTACTGGTGGCCGTTCCCGCGGAATTCTGGTGTGCACTACCTGACCATTGATGTATTCCTTGAGCGGCCAGATGCCGGTTTTGACCGCGAGTTTGCCAATATTTGCTGACTCCTGCGGGTCGTAGTCCCAGCCGGTAGGGCAGGGGGACAGGGCGATGATCATGCGCGGTCCCCCCATGTCCCTGGCCTTCTCGTTCTTGCGGGCCAGGTCCAGTGGTTCGCTGCCGATTACCGTGGCAACGTAGGCTGGATCATGTGCGGCCCAGATGCCGAACAGGTCTTTCTTGTAGCCGGGATAACTCCGGCCGGTGGAGGTCCTGGCTGCGTGGGGGGTGGCACTGGAATATTGTTGCCCGGTGTTGCCGTAGCCCTCGTTGTCATAGCAGATATAGAGAAAATCCAGCTTGCGGTCCATGGCGCCCGAGGTGGCGGACATCCCCATGCCGTAAGCTGATCCGTCGCCGGTCAGTACGACCACATCCAGGTTATCTGACCGGGGAATCCGCCCGCGTTGCAACAGGATATCCAGTGCATCCCGCACACCCTGGGCGCCGGCGGGTGCGGCGGCCATTGCCGTGTAAAGCCAGGAGCCCCGAAAGGGCGTGAAAGGATAGACTGACAACAGGGTCATGCAGCCCGCCGCGTTGACGAACACCGTCTTTTCTCCCAGGATATCGTAGATCTGGTGCAGAGCCTCCAGCGCGCCGCAACCGGAGCACATGGGGGTGCCTGTGCCCAGCAGATGGGTGGAGGGCAGGTCCTTCATGCGCTTTATCCGCTGCTCATTCACGGGAAGTCTCCTGGCCAGTAGCCTGGTTGGTCTGTTGTGTCTGTGGGGAAGTCTCTTCTCTTTCCACCATCGCGATCGCCTGTAGCTTGCGTATTTCGCGTAGTTCATCGTCGGTGTACAGCAGGCGCGGTGCCGGCGTATTGCCGGTTGCGATAGCCTTGCGGGTGACAGCGACCATCTCGTAAAACTCCTCGGCGCTGATGTCCCTGCCCCCGAGTCCGCCGATAAAACTGGTGATGACCCCGGGCGCATTCGTTTTGCCGTAGAGGGAGGCCGTGAGCTCGGTGTGCAGTACACCACCCTGGCCCATGGAAAGGTTCTGGTCGATGACAATCACGCCCTGTTTGCCAGTGAGCAACTCAGCTATGGGTTCGGCTGGAAAAGGCCGTACCAGGCGCGGCCGCAGCAGTCCTACTTTCTGTCCGGCATCGCGCAGGCGGTCTACGGCCTCTTTTGCTTTGGTGGCGAAAGAACCGATCATGTAAAACACAATTTCGGCGCCATCAGCGCGATAGTTTTCCACCGCGTCCCACTGTCGCCCGAACAGGCCGGCGAACTCGGCGGCAACCCGCTGGTAAACGGCGACCCCGTTGAGTGCCGCCATGTGGCATTCGTAGCGGAAGTAGGAGTAGGGACTGCCG
>QNFS01000226.1 GCA_003646415.1 Gammaproteobacteria bacterium | reverse complement strand
TCCTAAAACCAAATTAAAACTGCCAACAGTTACACAACTAGCCAAATTCTCCGCTCGTACCCATATCGTCTCTCCGCCACTAGAGTAATTATCTGGGGTAGCTATTGCATTGATCCCTGCCAATGCATCACCCTGTGTGTTATGATAACTTAATGTTACTCCTATCAATACATTTAATATCTCTTCTTCCATGGTCGTTAAATCAAAGATCTCTACCCCATCCTGATCATTATCACATATAAAATAATCCTCGATTGGGTCCGTAATTGTAGGAGAGTCATTTACCGATAATTCTAAAGGAACAATAGTATAACATTCTGGTAATACGATATCGATTACTCTGGCATAAATAACTTGGTAACCTTGTTCTGTATTAATAAAACTAGTTGGAGGGGTTATTGGATTTATATTATCTTGTGCCTCAATAAGAGTTAAAAAATAACTCACCAATAAATCTGGATTACCACCTGTTATTTCATCATCTTTTGTTGTTAAATCAAAAGTACCAAAACCATCGTTTGGTAGTTCGTCACATAGATGATAAATAGAAGGGATAATTGCTTCAGGAGCTACGACACGTAATTCTAATGGTTGTACTCCATAACATCCAGTACTGGCATCGTCAACTCGAACATATATAATTTGTGGATTTTCTACATTGGTATAAATATCTGGCAATGTTGGAGTACCCGCTTCTGCATTGGCTTCACTAAAGTAGTATGAAACCGAATAATCTGGATTACCCCCTATGATAATTTCATTATTAACAGTTAAATCAAATTCGGTGAATCCATCTGGATTATCATCTTCACACAAGGCATATGGCGATGGCACATCAAATAAGGGTCGAGCTATCACAAATAGATCAAAATCACCTTGTTCAACACACTCATCAACATCTTCAATCCGAACAAAGATTGTCTGTGGGTTAGTTATGTTGTTATAGGCAGTATCTGGTGTAATAGGTGATGCTCCTGTATCAGCGTCAGATTCTGTAATATGGTAGGTAATTGTAAGCCCTGTAGGGTCTGGTGTTACAATTGTATTGTACGTAGTAAGATCGAAAGTAGTGGATCCATCAGCAATAGGGTCGTCACAAAGTTCATATTGGGGAAAAGTGCCAATATCTGTCGCAGGTAATACAATGAGTTCTAGCTCTACGATGTCAAAACAGCCGGTAATAGTATTTTCGAGACGTGCATATACAATTTGTGGAGTTATTGTATTCATAAAAGGAGATACCAATGCTGTTGTAGGATCTCCAACTTGTGCTTCTGCAAGAGTTAAGTAATAGTTTAGAAATACGTTCGTCTGTCCCCCTATGATCTCGGCATCTGCCAACGTTAAGTCAAACAACGCCTGTCCATCTGCATTATTATCACATCGTTCTAAGGGCGTTGGTGGGAATGGAATAGGCAATGGGTTTACCACAAGTTCTAAGGTTGTAGTATCATGACATCCTGTATTAATATTTTCTACTCTAACAAAAATTGTTTGAGGATTACTTGTATTGGTATACGGCGAAACCAAAGCTGGTGTACCTGCATCTGCTTCAGCCAATGTTAAATAATAGCTAACTATATAATCTGGATTTCCACCAGTAATTTCTAGATCTTTAGTCGTTAAGTCGAAGGGGGTAAACCCATCCGGGACATCGTCATCACAAAGTACTAATGGTGTTGGAGGGTTAAAAACAGGTAAGGGTAATACTACCAAATCAAAAATACCAATAGTCACACAACCATCTGTATTTACCACCCGAACCCACATATTTTGTGGATTTGATAAATTAGTATAAGCTGTAGCAGGATCAATAAAAGGTGTCCCAGCAGAAGCAGATTGAGGTGTTTCATGATAAGTGATTATTAAACCGGTAGGAGGGTCAGCAATTTGATAATCCCAAAGAGTAAGATCAAAAACCGTAAATCCATCAGCTATGTCGTCATCACACAGTTCGTAGTTAGGAAGTGGCTGAGCCAAAATTACAATGAGATCTAGCTCTGTAATGTCAAAACATCCCGTTATACTATTTTCGATACGTGCATAAACAGTTTGTGGACTAGTAATATTGGTATAAGGTGAAACCAATGCTGTTGAAGGGTCTCCAATTTCTGCTAGAGCTAGTGTGAGGTAGTAATTCACAAAAACCCCAGTCTGACCACCAATGATATCAGCATCAGCTTCGGTCAAGTCAAATTCAGCAAAACCGTCTGTATCTGTATCACATTCTTTAAGAGAAATAGGTGGGTTTGCAAAAGGAGTATCTAGTACAATGAGGTTGAAAGAATCAATTACAAAGCAACCCGTAACCACATCTTGGATGCGAGTCCATATCTGTTGAGGGTTGATGGTATTGTTGAAAAGTATTGGCAATGCTGGCGTACCTGCTTGAGCTTCAGCAAGGCTTTCAAAATAAGAAACTGTAAAAGCAGGATCATCTGCCGTCATTGCTGTAGTAATTGTACTTAAATCAAATTGAGTGCTTTCGTCTAAAACTCCATCGTAATCACAAAGCTCATAATCTGTCGGTGAGATATAAACTGGAAGTGGGTTTACCACCAAATTAAATTGACCTACTGCAAAACAACCATCGGTATTTTCTACACGGACATAAATTGTTTGTGGGTTTGTTGTATTGTTATAGGCTGTATCTGGCACAATGGGTGATGTGCCATCATTAGCATCTATAAACGTTTCATAATAAGTAATGTCGAGTCCACTTGGATCTGCAGTAACTTGTCCATTCCAAGTTGTTAAATCGAAAACTTGAACACCATCTGCATCATCGTCACATACAACAAAATCTGGTATGGGGTCTGTTAGCACAGGAGTTTCGTATACAATGAGTTCTAATTCAACGGTGTCGTAACATCCTGTGTTTGTGATTTCAAGACGAGCAAATACTGTTTGTGGGTTACTAATATTGGTATATGGCGAAACCAGTGCAGTTAAAATATCACCAACCTCTGCTTCAGCAAGAGTTTCATAATATTGAACAAAAACACCAGTTGCCCCATCGATAATTTGCGAATCAGCATCGGTGAGGGTAAAATCTCCAAAGCCATCATTGTTATCATCACAAAGGGTTAATGGGCTAGGTGTACCAGGTATTGGAATAGGAAAAAACTCCACCAATACTTCGTCTGAGGCAATACAACCAGAGAGAGATTCAATCTCTAAGCGATACAAACCTGGGGCACTAATAGTTATTGTAGAATTCGTTTCTCCTGGTAGAATAACAAAAGTTGAAGTTGGTATGTCAAAAATAAACCATTGGTAAGATTCATTTGGACTAGGCGCTGGCCCTAAAACTACGGTAGTCTCATCACAAGGCGCATTTCCATTGGCTATTGTTAAATCTTCTCCTAAATCTAACACTAGTGATAACAAGTCAACATTTTGTGTATCCTCATTATTATCTTCATTTGTCTCATTTACGATACCCACACCCGCACCATCATCATCTACAACTGCCGTAAGGGTAAAGTTATTAGGAACACTTCCTATAGGGATATTTAATGTGATAAAACCGCTTTCAGAACCATCAATAGGAATTATTGCATTGGTTTGTGTCTGTCCCACTAAAATGTTATCTGCATAGAATGCGATTGGAATTCCTGCTGGAAGTTGGTCTGTACTATTAACATTATATACCGTATAACTAATATCGAGATCACTATTATTACAAAGAGTTCCTATATCGTCAATGACAATAGTTGCATCGGCAAGTTCAGAATTAACATAGGTAATAATATTGTTTATCATTACGAAATCTTGGCCGGAAGTTAAATTTATGGTGATACTAGTATCCCCTGGAGCTACAACATCTTCAATATCGTAAAAATCCAAATCCATATTATATAATTCGGTACTATTCGTATAACTATTGGTTCCATTAAAAGCGTTATCTCCAGGATTTAGAGGAGGGTTATCGATAAGTATTCCATTAATAAGCAGGGTTTCGTTTACAGCAATACC
>QNFS01000225.1 GCA_003646415.1 Gammaproteobacteria bacterium | reverse complement strand
CCAGGGTTCGGTGATGGAGGAATTGGGCCTGCGTCGCGCGGAGCTGCAGAATATGGTGCCCGATGGCAAGGGTCGGGTGCGACTGGAGTTTATTATTCCGGCCCGGGGCCTGATCGGGTTTCGTTCCCAGTTCCTGACCCTGACCTCAGGCGGGGGCATTCTGACCCATGTGTTTGACCACTACGGCGCGGTCAAGAACGCGGAGATCGTGCACCGCACCAATGGTGTGCTGGTGTCCATGGTAAAGGGCAAAACCCTGGGTTATTCTCTTTTCAACCTGCAGGATCGCGGTCGGCTGTTTATCGGGCCCAATGTGGATATTTACGAAGGGCAGATTATGGGCCTGCACAGTCGCAGTAATGATCTGACGGTCAATCCCACTAAAGGCAAGCAACTTACCAATGTGCGTGCTTCGGGCACCGATGAGGCGCTGACTCTTACGCCGCCGGTGCGCCATACCCTGGAGCAGGCGCTGGAATTCGTTGAAGACGATGAGTTGGTGGAGGTGACGCCTGAAAGTATTCGGTTGCGCAAGAAGTTGTTGCTGGAACACGAGCGCCGCCGGGCGGCGCGCGGCTGAGCAGGCAGGCCTGGTACGTGCGTGTCCTGTTACAGCGGGTTAGTTGCGCCAGCGTTCACGTTGGCGGTGAGTGCGTCGGTGAGATAAACCGGGGTTTACTGGTGTTGCTGGGCCTGGATAAGGATGACAATAGGGCCGCAGCAGATCGAATGCTGGATAAGCTGCTGGCCTATCGCGTATTCGCCGATAGTGCCGGGCGCATGAACTGCAGTGTGGTGGATGTGAACGGCGGTGTTTTGCTGGTATCCCAGTTCACGTTGTCAGCGGATACCCGCAAGGGCCTGCGGCCGGGCTTTTCCTCGGCTATGCCCCCCGCCGACGCCGAGCAGCTTTACAACTACACACTGGGGCAGTTACGGCGGCGCCACCCGGATGTAGCCGCTGGTGTTTTTGCTGCCGATATGCAGGTCAGTCTCACCAATGACGGACCTGTTACCTTTCTATTGGAGGGTTAGAGCACTAGATCGAGCTAGCCTATTCGTTGCTGCCATAGTCACGACTCGGGGTACTAGTACCCATTGACGAGGTGCCAGAATACAGCATTTGCAAGTGCGGGATACCATCTTCATCATATTCGTCGCCTTGCGCAACAAAACCCAAATCCCTATAGAAATTTTTCAGATGTGCCTGGGCACTGATACAGATATCACTCTCCGGCCAGGTCCGTAAGTTGTAGCTGATGCCACGTAGCACTAACTCTTCGCCCAGGTGCCGGCCCCGTGCAGCCGGGCAGACGACGATTCTACCCAGGGAACTCTCCGGGTAACGCAGTCCCGGGGGCAGGCAGCGTTGGTAGGCCAGCAGTTGCTCATTTCGGGTGCAAAGCATATGGACTGCTTGCTGATCCAGGCCATCCAGATCCAGATAAATTGATCGCTGCTCGACCGTGAAGACCTCTTGTCGCAGTCGCAGGACAACATATAGTTGTTCCTGGCCCAATTGTGCAAAGGTCAGTGTTTGCCATTGACGGTTCATTGAAGCCTCAATAAATGTTAACCACAACGTTCTCCGCTGGCAGAATAGTTGCTACTATAGGTCGGAAACAGCTGTATTGACAGGCCTTGCCCGGTTGACGGCTGTGATAACAACAAGTGAGACACAACGGACGGAGCACAGAGCTCCTTTCCGATACCAGACAGGGGTTTATGCCGATGTTAGCGAATGCTGAACTCGCGCAGGATTTTACCATTCTGAATCAGCAGTACCGAAAGCTGACCAACGCGTTGCTAGACGCGGTGGGCATGCCGGGCATGCCGTTTGCGGTGGATGTTACGGAGCAGGGTAATTTTCGCGGCTTCGATGGCAATCAATTTTATGTGGTGGACAGTGGCGCCATCACCGCCCGTTATCAGGGTAAAGCTGTTTATACATTGGAGGAAGGTGATATCCTGCTGCCGGATATCGCTGGTACTGCAGATCGAGAAATTGCCGTCTTCTATGGTAGCGAGGCTGGTGCCGGCCTGCGGGTTTATCCCGCCCTGGAGTTCATGCAGCGGGTTTTTTCAGACCCCGAAGCCATCAAACTGTGGACCCGTCTGCTTGTCACCTATTGCGGGTTGATGTTGCGCATTACCGCGGCTAATACCCTGGAGGACACCCCGACCACACCCGGGTTCGAGATATACGAACCGGGAGACATCATCATTCGCCAGGGAGACAGGGCCGATTTTGTGTTCAATATGTCCTCTGGTGTCGCTGAGGTGCTGGTGGACGACATCACCGTGGGTCGCATTGGCGAGGATGAAATATTCGGTGCCATGGCCGCCCTGACTCATGCGGATCGCAGCGCCACGGTAAGGGCAAAGACCACCTGTTCGGTGGTGAAGGTTCCCAAGGAGCAATTCACAGAACTGATCAAAAACAATCCGGCAACCATTCACAGCCTGCTGATCGATATGGCGAACTCCATCGTCAATTTGAACGAACAGCTGGTGGGTTTGCGCGGTAGCAACGAATAGCAACCCACCGGCCAGCCTTTAATGTCTGATATTCCCCAAATTGATAATGACGGCATCGAACAGGTGTCGCTCAAGCAATATACTGAGAGTGCCTACCTGGATTACTCCATGTACGTCATTCTGGACCGGGCCCTGCCACATGTGGGTGATGGGTTGAAGCCGGTGCAGCGGCGTATTGTCTACGCCATGAGTGAGCTGGGTTTGAAGTCCTCCGCCAAATTCAAGAAATCCGCCCGCACCGTTGGTGATGTGATTGGTAAATTCCATCCCCATGGCGACAGCGCCGCCTATGAGGCCATGGTCCTGATGGCCCAGGATTTCAGCTACCGCTATCCGCTGGTGGACGGCCAGGGCAACTGGGGCTCCCCGGATGACCCCAAATCCTTCGCCGCGATGCGCTACACCGAGTCGCGCCTCACTGCCTATGCGGAGGTTTTACTGGCCGAGTTGGGTCAGGGCACGGTGGACTGGACGCCCAACTTCGATGGCACTATGAATGAGCCGACTGTGTTGCCGGCACAGGTTCCCAATATATTGCTGAACGGTACGACAGGAATCGCCGTGGGCATGGCCACCGATGTTCCCCCACATAACCTGCGGGAGGTTGTGTCGGCGACTATCCGGCTCTTGGAGGCGCCCAAGTCCACGGTGGCCGATCTGTGTGAGCACGTGCAGGCTCCTGATTTTCCCACCGAGGCCGAAATCATTACCCCCCGGAAAGATATTCTCGCCCTATACGAAAGTGGACGTGGCGCCCTGCGTATGCGCGCGGTCTGGGAGAAGGAGGGCGGTGACGTGGTGATCAGCGCCCTGCCACACCAGGTGTCGGGTTCCAGGGTACTGGAGCAGATTGCGCAGCAGATGCAGGCCAAAAAACTGCCCATGGTGGCAGATCTGCGGGACGAGTCGGATCATGAAAATCCCACCCGCCTGGTGATAGTGCCGCGCTCCAACCGGATAGACCTGGAAGCTGTGATGAGCCATTTGTTCGCCAGCACCGACCTGGAGCGCAGCTACCGGGTTAACCTCAATATGATCGGTATTGACGGGCGGCCGGGGGTCAAGGGGCTGGTGCGTATCCTCAAGGAGTGGTTGAAATTTCGTACGGAAACAGTGCGGCGGCGACTTGAATACCGGCTGGAACGTGTACTGAAACGCCTGCACATCCTCGACGGCTACCTGGTTGCCTTCCTCAATATCGACGAAGTGATCCATATCATTCGCACCCAGGACAAACCAAAGCCGGCCCTGATGGAGCGCTTCGGGATTACCGATATCCAGGCGGAAGCCGTCCTCGACCTGAAGTTGCGCAACCTGGCTAAACTCGAGGAAATGAACATCCGCAGTGAACAGGATGAGCTGGCGCAGGAGCGTGATCAGCTGCAAAAAACCCTGGGCAGCGCTGCGCGGATCAAAACCCTGATCAAGAAAGAGTTGTTGGCGGT
>QNFS01000224.1 GCA_003646415.1 Gammaproteobacteria bacterium | reverse complement strand
TGGGCCATGGCGGGCTACAAAGGGGCCTCTGACGTCGAGGGCATCTTAGATCAAGCAATTGAGACTATGAAGCAGCCTGAACAGCAAGAACAGAAGCCTGACCCAGAGCAACAGAAAATGCAGGGGCAGCTAGAACTTGAAAAAATCCGCACCCAGAGCAAGGAAAAAGAACTGGGGATGAAGCTGCAAAACGATATGCAAGTCCGCAAACAGGATATGGAAATGGATATCCAGACCCAGCAAGCGGCGGCACAAGCCGAGATGCAAAAAGAACACGGTAAAATGCAAAACGAGCTAACCGTCATTGCAGCCAAGATGGAAGCCGACGTCCAGACCGAGCTACTGACCTCCCAGATCAACGCACAGCAAGCCGATCGGGCAGTCGAGGGCGAGATACAAAAAGCCATTGCGGTCGCTAAGATCAAGGTTATGGAAGTCAAGGAAGGCAAGAAAATGGATATGCAAATGAAATTGGTCGATAAAGCATTCGACCGAGAAGAAAATGAGAAAGATCGACAAGCGCAATCCGCGCAACCAACCAAAGAGGGTTAAATATAGTGAACAGAACTAGTGTAAACGTACTTAAAACGGCTGAAATATGCCACGCAGTAAACCGCGCGCATTGCCAGAATATCGGCGACGACTCGCAACCAGAATGGGCAGATGCCCCCGAGTGGCAACGTCAAAGCGCCGTCAACGGTGTTAGATACCATCTGGCGAATCCAGATTCAACCCCCGAAGACTCGCACCTGAGTTGGCTCGCTGAAAAAGAAGCCAATGGATGGGTATACGGCGAAGAAAAAGACGCCGAGGCGAGAACACACCCCTGTTTCATGCCGTATGATGAACTCCCAGCAGACCAACGCGCCAAAGACGCTTTCTTCCTCGCTGTAGTCCGCGCTTGCGCGTAACTGAGCAAGGCATGAAGAAAGTTTATGTATACGATTCAGAGACTAAAAAAGTGGTGGAGAAATCCACCCTTCAACACAATCACAGCGCCGCTGTTCATACATTCAACGCCTTTACATCCCCCATTGACGGCACTAGAATCCGCGACTCCGCCCAGTTACGATCACACAACCGAAAGCATGGCGTCACCGATCAGAGGGATTACGGGCCCGATTGGTTTGCCCGCGAATCCAAATCCCGCGACGACCGCCTTACGGGGGCCACTAAGGCTGATAAGCAAGACCGTTTAAACGCGCTCAATCGAGCATACGAACAACAAAGAGGATAATTATTGTGGCAACAGCACAACAGGCAGAACAGACCGCTGAAAATAACAACAGCATGCGCGCTGATGTAGAGCGCGCTATTGAAGCTATCGAGAAAGACGAGCCCGAGGCGATAACCACGCAAACCGAAGACGAGGCCGAATTAACAGCGGGAGATTTGTTCAGCGATGAGGAAGGCAAAGAAACAGAAGCGAAAGCAAAGGTTGAAGCGGAAGCAAAGGAAATACTTGGAAAAGAATCCGGCGCTACGGACGATGACGACGCCGCAGCCGCAGCCGCAGCCGCAGCCGCAGCCGCAGCCGCAGGAACCGACGACACAAGCGGTAAATCGGATAGCGGCGGGGATAACGACGGCGGGATAGAAAAAGCGCCTGAAAGTTGGACTCCAGCAGCACGCGAGGGCTGGAAAGACCTTCCCGAACCTGTAAAGGCCCAGATTGCCAAACGCGAACTGGAAATGAACCATGCGCTTGATGCGGGTAAGGAGCATCGTAAGATGGGCGAACAGTTCAAGACCATCACAGACCAGTACGCGCAAGTTATCGCCGCAGAGGGCGCTACAGACCCCATAACGGGCGTTTCTGAACTGATGAAGACCGTCGCAACGCTACGAATGGGCTCACCACAGCAAAAAGCGACCCGAATTGCGCAATTCATCGATCATTACGGTATCGACGTGAATATGCTTGATACCATCCTGTCGCAGAATATCGGCGGTGGTACGCCAGCACCAGCACAAGGCGCGAATGCAGACCTTGAGGCGATTATTAATCAACGTATGGCCCCTGTAAACAAGCTACTCGCCCAGATGGACGAAACCACCAAGCGACAGAATTTTGATTCCAATCAGAAAATGATGGCCGAAGTAACTACGTTTAAACAGGCTAATGAATTTTATGCCGATGTCCAGAACGACATGGCTGATTTGGTCGAGATGGCGCAAAAACGTGATGTTATCATGCCGCTACAGGAAGCATACGACAAAGCCTGCGCGATGAACCCAGAAATTAACAAAATCCTGATTAAACGCGCCAACGATGCAGCGTTACTGAGTGGTAAACAGGTGTTAGAAGGCAAGCGTGAAGCGGCCAGCAGCATCATGGGCGCGGAAGGCGCGCCAGCAGGAGCGGGCGATATGGATATGCGCGGCACACTTGAAGCCGCTTGGGACGCTCAAACAGGTTGACACAGCATTTAAACGGGGTAAACTCGGCCACAGTGCCGATATGCCCCATCCCAATAGGGAAGGCAGGCCACCAACCAACGCCCCAGCTTCGGCAGGTTTAGGTAAATAGACGAAGTTTACTTTAATCCTACAAAGGAGCATATCCAATGAGTTTTGCTAACGCGAATATCTCAGACATTATGGCGACAACCATCGAGTCAAGAACTCGAAAAATCGCTGATAACGTCACGAACAACAACGCTGTATTAATGCAGCTATCCGCGAAAGGAAAGATCAAATCTTTCTCTGGCGGCTACAAAATCCTGCAAGAACTCTCTTTCGCCGATAACGCGAATGCGGGCTGGTATTCTGGTTACGACCTGTTGCCTGTCGGTGTTTCTGACGTCATCAGCGCGGCAGAGTACAACATCAAGCAGGCCGCAGTTCCTGTCATCATATCCGGTCTGGAACAACTCCAGAATGCCGGACGCGAACAGATGATTGATCTGATGGAATCACGACTCAGCGTAGCTGAATCATCCATGTCCAATCTCGTCACTGGTGGTTTATACGGCGACGGTACTGGTTCTGGCGGTAAAGAGATTGATGGCCTTGAAGCGGCTGTTCCTCTTGACCCAACAGCCGCGCCTTACGGCGGCATTGATGGCAGCACGTTTACATTCTGGCAGAACGCTTTCAGTGACAACACCGCCGCAGTAGGGCTTGACCCGACGCTGATTCAGGGCTTGTGGAATCAACTGTGGGCCTCTCTGGTTCGTGGACAAGACCGCACCGATCTGATCATGTGTGACACTTCCGTATGGAACGCCTATGTAGCCTCTTTGCAGGCTCAACAGCGCTTCACCAACACCCAGAAAGCAGACGCTGGATTTCAGTCCCTGAAATTCTTCGATGCCGATGTCGTGCTGGATGGCGGTATCTACAATGGGTCACTTGGGTCAGGCGCGCCAGCAGGAACAGCGTTCTTCCTGAACTGTGATTACATCCATTATCGCCCGCACAGTGCGCGAAACATGGTGCCTTTAAGCCCGAATCGTCGCTACGCGACCAATCAGGATGCCGAGGTTCAAATCTTGGCGTGGGCTGGCAATCTGACCACATCAGGTCGGATGTTCCAAGGCCGCTACGACGCAGTAGGCGTTTAAACGATAAGGGCGGGGAAACCCGCCCTTTCCCTAATTAAGCAGGAGAAAATAAAATGCCAGCACCAGAATTACAACCGACAGTTTTTCGAGACACCGCAGCGGCAAACGCCCGCGCCCTTGAAACCCCCGCCGCAAATTTTGAAAACGGTATGAATCTTAGCGGTTCTTGCGCTTGTGGTATCGGTATCAATATGCTGAAAGGCGCTGTTGTTGGTACTCCCGAGCAGTTTACTTTGCTCGATCAAGGTAACTTGGCGGCTGGCGATGCGCCTGCGCCTCGCGTACCGCAAATTAGTCAGTCTATTGGCGGCTTTCCCTACGTTGATCGCGCAACAGTAGACTGGCCCAGTTCTGGCGGCACCCCTGACAGACTGCCGAAAGGCTCTATTCGCTTCGGTACGCTTCCGACGAATGCGG
>QNFS01000223.1 GCA_003646415.1 Gammaproteobacteria bacterium | reverse complement strand
TAGACCACCATCTATAGGTATTCCTGGCGTATTCACTGTAGCCAGCAAAGGGTCATTAATCGTGACATTTGCGTTTGAAGCGGACAATCGAACATTAGTGGTCGATGCCAGTGCTGCGCTTGACCCTAAATTTCGAATGGTGAAGTTGACAACACCATTGGACCCAGGCACACCGCTAGTCGGTACAACTTCCAAACTCTCAACGACCAGGTCTGGCTCACCACCCAACACAGTGAATGGTGTATGAGCTTGATCGTTGGTTTCATTCAACTGTCCCGCGCTGCTGTCTACATCAAGGATTATCCATACGTGATGGGGGCCTGCTGTCTGCTCAGGAATGAGTACCTGCACTGTTACTTGCAGCCCCCCACTTGGAGGGATACCCGAAAGATTCGGCAGGCTTCTTAGCAGTGGATCAGCCGTTGTCACATTCTCATCCGATATGGCAAGCCGAATTTTGGTCGTCTGCGAATTCGATGTCGCATTGCCTTGGTTGCGAATAGTGAAGGCCACCGTTGTGATCCCCCCAGAAGCACCCTGAACCGGGTCCACTTGCAAGCTCTCAACAACGAGGTCTGAGCCAATTATCGATGGATCTAGGACGTCAAAGCTAAATTGGCCACTACTGCGGCCATCGACGTTCACAACCTCAACCGACCAATCAGCCGCCTGTGTGGTAAAATTTGGATTGATTACAATGGAACTCGACGTCAGAGAGGCGATTGTTCGATTAGGGAACACCTGACCAAAGGAAAGGTCTCGAAGTATGACGTTAGCCCCAGACTCAAAGTTTGACCCGTTAATAGTAAGCGGTTGGGCTATATTTGCACCGATTACAGGGTTGGGATTAATGGAGCTTATACGTGGTCTGAGGTATATCTCCTCCGCCCCGGCTATGTCATCCGCTGTAGGGTCCTCAATATCACTGATCACCGCATGCATGATAGACGGCACTGTCTCTTCATGACCAAGCCCTAACACGTGGCCAAGTTCATGCATCGTCGCCCTTCTAAAGTCATATACGCCCTGGTGACCTGAACCTTCTGAGGGACCGCTGTACACCTCCCACTGAAATCCCGTGTTGTACCAAATACCAGATTGCAGAGAGGTTTTTCCACCATCAGTGGTCCAATTTGTTGTGACCGCCAAAGCTGTTGGGCCATACGCCACACCACAAACAGTTGAGCTAAACATGGCGCCATTCCTGGGCGTCTGTTGGAGCGGGCTTTCGCATGGATCTTTTGGGCTGTTTTTGATCAGCGTGAACAGAAATGGCGTCCGTTGATTCCATGAGGCCTCTGCATCCTCAAAGGCCGACTCCCATGGATCTGGTAAATCGATGTGGAATTCGGTCGTCGCATCAAGCCAGGCCTGGCCTTCCAATTCATAAGCCTGGGAGGTTTGGGGGCATAGGAACGAACACAACCCTAAGCAAGCGAAGAGCAGCATCAGCCAGCGACCAGAAAAACTAACCAATCTCGCCACCCTTATCGAAACTCTGAGGACGTGGTTCGAATGAGTGCCTTAAAGTCATCCGCATTCATTGCCTGCGATAAAGGGGGTTTAGCGCCCGCTACTACTTTCACCCCTTTGGCTGTGCCTTTAGAGAGGACGCTGTGTTCTGAGGCATCCGACGGCTCTACTTGAGCCACTGGTCTCTTCCGCGCAGTTGCAATCCGCTGAATACCTTTTGCATCGGTTTGTAAAATGAAGTGTCCTTGTCCCCAGCCCGTAAGTGGATGGACCTGTTTAGCGCCTGGCTTGTTAATAAAGTAAATGCCCGTTTCCCCCGCCTCGGGAACCTGCATTTCACCGACGTTCAATGTAACTCCGTTATGCGTACCCCCTAAAAATTCCAATTGCAACACTGGCTTAGACAAGTTGCCAGAAATCAAATCACTGGTATCGATGGTCACCACTGTCCATATGAGCCCGGAATTCTCATCTCTTTTCGTTGTAACACGAGATACTCGTCCCTCCACAATCACTTGAGAATCTCTGCAAAGCTCGGAGAAACTGACTTCTAATATACTTGTTGCGCTCAGGAGCTCCGTGTAGCTCAGCAGCAGTAAAACAAGCATACGGTAACCCATCTTTGTCCACCTAGGGCCTCTTGGTAAGTTCAGTATCATGACTTGCTCCGCGGTCTTCATGCGACATAACTGTACATCGTCGAACCATTTGGGGCCGCTCAGTGAAGTGGACCCCATCCCTGACACAGTGAACCAGCCTTTATAAGTGTAAACCCCAAGTCTGTTTCATGCTGCTATCGGTAGCCCTGAGGGCAAATCATAGTAGACCTGGTCCGGCGTCATCCTGCTCAAACTGGCATGCCGTCTTTCCTCATTATAGAACATCAGCCAATCGTCGATGCCCTGTCTGGCCTGGGCGACACTGTCGTAGGCCTTGAGATAAACCTCCTCATATTTCAAGCTGCGCCAGAGGCGCTCAATAAAAACATTATCCATCCAGCGTCCCTTGCCGTCCATACTGATTTTGATGCCGTTGTCCTTCAGCACGTCCGTGAAATCTTCACTGGTAAACTGACAGCCCTGGTCGCTGTTAAATATCTCCGGTGTGCCGTAGTTTGCCAGTGCTTCCTCCAGTGCCTCAACACAAGGAGCGGCATCCAAAGAGTTAGATAATCGCCAAGACAGTACCTTCCTGGAATGCCAGTCCATTATGGCAACCAGATACAGGAAACCCTTGCGCATAGGGATATAAGTCAGATCCGTGCACCAGACCTGATTGACCCGATTGATTTCCAGTTCCCGCAACAAATAGGGATAAACCTTGTGCTTTGGATTGGGGCGCGTCGTTTTCGCGCCGGGGTGCAAAGCCCTTATACCCATAAGCCTCATCAGACGCTGTACACGCTTGCGGTTGACCTGAAGGCCGTGGTTATCCCAGAGGTCATCGCGCAGTCGGCGAGAGCCTTTAAAGGGGCGCTTCAGATGCAATTCATCCAGCTTTCGCATCAGATCGATATCGCCGTCACTGACGCCAGCCAGTTTCCGGTAGGCGGATGAGCGGCTGATATCCAGTGCCAGGCATTGTCGACTGATAGGCAGTCCATGCGCCCTGTCCACCTTCTTTTTGCGCTCGGCCATACTCAACGACCGAGCGCTTTGGCTAAAAAATCATTCTCCAGCGCCAATTCGCCGATCTTGGCATGCAGGTCCTTCAGATGAGCTTCATCGGCCGTCTTGCGATCCTGGCCGCTGCCGAACACAGTATCGGCTTGATCAAGCAATTGTTTCCTCCAGTCCTGAATTTGATTCGGGTGTACGTCAAATTGCTCTGCAAGCTCCGCCAGTGTCCTGTCGCCCTTAATCGCCGCCAGCGCGACCTTGGCTTTGAATCCCGGCAAATGGTTTCGTCTTTTGCGTCTCATACTCTTCTCCTGTGGTGACTTAAATTACCTCAGGATTTACACTTACGCTACTGTCTCAGATCCGGGGTCCACTTCTGTTTCCTGAGGAACCCGTTATTGAGTCACTTTCACCGCTTCCACTTACTGTAATGCCAATAGTGTCATCAATGCCAATAGTGTCATCATTAGTGATTGTACCTAAAGCAAGAATAGGAACCTGCGCGTTGGCAACTTGGTCGGTTGAATCAAATGAGAGTTTAAAAGTTTCATCACCTTCTACATTCCCGTCACCAATGATTGGAACTAGAATTGTAGCTTTTGTTTGTCCCGCCAAAAAAGTAAGCGAGCTATTAACCGCTGTATAGTCGAGGCTTGCAACGGCAGAGCTATCGAGCGTGTGGTAGCTTAGGGTTAGGTCGGTAGTTGGCGGACGAGAAAGTTCAACTAAAAACACAGCATAGTTTGTACCAGAATCTCCTTCTAGAACGCGAGAGTCACTGACAAACAAGGCCCGCTTCGCCCCGGCACTAGTGTCGCCATCATCATCGAGGATGAACCCCGTGGCCCGCATAGTGGTCGCCCCATCAGGAAACACCCCATTACTGGGATCAAAAAGCTC
>QNFS01000222.1 GCA_003646415.1 Gammaproteobacteria bacterium | reverse complement strand
CGCCATAATAATTTTCCACTATGCTGTATCAACAAAAGAGGCGCACCTTACCATATCCCGGCGCAGACGGAAGCTGCCTGACATGAAAGAGACAATAGACGACATCCACGCATTCTGGTTCGGAGCACTGGACGAGAACGGCATGTGCGCCGCAGACCACAACCCCCTGTGGTTCACCTCCAGCGCGCAGACCGATGCAACATGCCGCACCCGCTTTGGCCATTTGGTAGAGCAGGCCATAGCTGGAAAGTTCAATAGATGGGTGGATAGTGATAACGGTCTGATCGCTCTGGTCGTGCTGCTGGACCAGTTCACCCGCAATATCTACCGGGGCACGGCGCAGGCTTTCACGGGAGATACACAAGCCCTTGCCATAGCCCGGCACAGCATAGACAGGGGCCGTCATCAGCGCCTGCCTGCCATCCACCAGGTCTTTTTATACCTGCCCCTGGAGCACAGCGAAAACATGGACGCGCAGGAAGAGTGTGTCACCCTGTTTGAGGAACTGGCTGAGGTTACCGGCAGCGAACAAATCACCAGTTTTACCCGCTACGCGGTGGCCCACCGGGATGTGATTGCGCAGTTTGGACGCTTTGCGCACCGCAATGCCGTCCTGGGACGGGAATCCAGCCCCGCGGAACTGGCTTATCTGGAGAAGCACGGGGGGTTCTAGTACGCTATGCTCCCCACACCAGTGCGCACGAGGCTGCAATGACAGGCCACAATCTGAAAGTACAACTGTTGCTCACCGGCAACGAAATCATGAGTGGCGACACGGTGGACTCCAATTCCGCCCTGATCGCCCGGCGCCTCAGCGAACTCGCCATCGGGGTACACCGCAAGGTGACGGTGGGGGATGAGGTGGAGCTGCTCAAACGCGAGTTGACAGCGATGGCCGCGGAGGCGGATCTGCTGATCATCAATGGCGGACTGGGCCCCACCGTGGATGATCTCACCGCCCAGATACTGGCGGCGGTGGCGGGTGTGGATATCGAGGAACACCCACAGGCCGTGGCGCATCTGCGACAATGGTGCGCCAGGCGCAACCTGCAGTTGAATGACGCCAACCTGAAACAGGCTATGCTGCCCCGGGGTGTGATTATCATAGACAACCCCATCGGCAGTGCCGTGGGTTTTGAGCTGACCCTGGGTAACTGTCGCGTTATTTGCACACCGGGGGTTCCCGGCGAGCTGGCCGCCATGCTGGACAGCATCCTGGACAGTCTGGCCGGGCAACTGGATCACCCGGTAGAGCACAACATTCTGCGCCTGCAGACCTTCGGCCTTGGAGAGTCCACCGCCCAGCAAATGATCAGTGATGCCCTCCCCGACTGGCCCGATAGGGTACAACTGGGTTTCCGTGCGGGAGCGCCACAGATGGAAATCAAGCTGACCATAGACCAGGCCACGGCGGCGCCGCTGCAACAGCGCTGCCGCGAACAGCTGCAGGATTTGTTCGGCGACCACATCATCGGCGAGGGGGGTACCCTGCTGGCGGAACGGGTGTTACAGCTATTGCGGGAGCGAGGTGCGACCCTGACCACCGCCGAGTCCTGCACCGGCGGCCTGATCTCCTCCATGCTGACCCGCATCCCCGGTTCTTCGGATGCCTTCCATGCCGGTTTTGTGACCTATGCCGACGACATCAAACACTCGGTGCTGGGGGTGGGCGAAGACAGCCTGGCCGAGCAGGGCGCTGTCAGCGAAGTGGTGGTACGGCAGATGGCGCTGGGCGCCATGGAACGCTCCGGAGCGGACTATGCCATAGCGGTGTCAGGTATCGCCGGGCCCGGCGGAGGTACGCCGGAGAAGCCTGTGGGCACCGTATGGCTGGCCTGGGGCGACCCCGGGCACATCCGCACCCGGTGCCTGTGCTGGCCGGTGGAGCGCAGCCTGTTCCAGACCATGATCGCCGCCGCGGGGCTGGATATGATCCGTCGCACCCTGCTGGGGATCGAACTGGAGCCACGGTATTTCGCCCAGAGACGAGCCAGGTAATTTGGTGTGCACTACGGAGGCTACGGTATTTCACTCACAGTGGAGCGAAGCGCCTATTCGCCGTCGATAACCTCACGTTCCTCGGTGGCGGGCAGTTTGTGCCACACCAGGGAGTGAAAACGGGTTGCCCCGCCCACCTGGTCCTTGCCGCTCAGCACCAGCGTCTGCCCGTCCAGTTCCGCGTGGCGCAGCTGTTCGGTGCCGGGAAAATTGGGGTTGAGGCTCTGGGTCACGTAATGAATGACATCACCCTCCACCACACGATAGCGGCCCGCATAGTGAAAGTAGGAGCTGAAAGCCTCTGCCCTGGCCTCTTGCGGTAATTTCCTGAAGCTCACATCCCGGGGCAGTAGCACCCTTTCCTTACGGCAGATCGACGCGCTCATCCAGCCATCGGTGGTATACAGCAACAAACCCTGGGGGTCCTCACCATAGGGGTAGGTAAAATCGTCCCGGTCCGAGTATCCAATGGTCCAGGATTCCAGTTGCCAGGTTCCGTTGAGCTCTTCTTTACTGATCATGGTTGGTCGCTATCTCCTATCAAGGTTGTAACTGTTCAATACGCCAGTCGTCACCCGACTGGCGGGTATAGAGGAAACGGTCGTGCAGGCGGTGCTCGCCACCCTGCCAGAATTCAATCCGCTGTGGCACCACACGGTAGCCACCCCAGAAGTCCGGCATGGGAATTTCACCTTTGCCGAATTTCTGCCGCAACACACCCACCTGCTGCTCCAGCAGGGCGCGGGCTGAAATGGGCCGACTCTGGCGCGAGGCCCAGGCCGCAATCTGGCTCTCCCGCGGCCTGGTGATGAAGTAAGCGGCGGACTCCGCCATGCTCATCTTCTGTGCGCCGCCGCCTATAATCACCTGGCGATCCAGCTCGCTCCAGGGAAACAGCAGGGACACCTGCGGCTTATGGGTAATATCCCGAGCCTTGGCGCTGCCATGGTTGGTGTAGAACACAAAACCCCCGCCAGACAGTCCCTTGAGCAACACAATGCGCTGCCAGGGCAGATCCTGCTCATCCACAGTGGCCAGCACCATGGCTGTGGGATCCTCCAACCCAGCCCGCACCGCCTGTTCCAACCAGGTCTCAAACTGCCGGACAGGGCTGGCGTCAAGCATGTCCCGGGTGAGCCCACCAGCCGTGTACTCGCGCCGGAAATCCTCGTATCGCAATATTAATACCTGCTAGTATATATAAGTCGTATATTAGCGGGCAGACCGCAGGGAGGCAAAGCCAAAGAGGATGCATACATTACCCATCATTCGAGACGGCGTTGAAGGAGACCTGGAAACCCTGGTCGACACCCTCAGCGACAGCTTCGCCAATGACCCTCTACTCAACTGGGTGATCCCCAGACCACAGCTATACCCGGAATTTTTCCGGCTGTTTATCAAGGACGTGTACCTGCCCCGTGGCATCATCCACCGGGAAGAGAGCGGGCGCGGCTGCGCTCTGTGGCTGCCACCCGCACAACACATTCATATCCCGCCTCGCCTGTCCCTGCTCAACATGGTCATCAAACTGGTGCTGCGCAAGGGACCCCGCCCCCTGTGGCGCATCCACCAACAGGGCGCCCTGTTTGCCAAACACCACCCCAGGGAGCCTCACTACTACCTGCAGTTTATTGGCTGTCGCCAGCGGGACCAGGGACAGGGCGTGGGCGCAGCCCTGCTCAAACAGGGCACCAGAATTTGCGACGAACAGGGCGCCCCGGCCTATCTCGAGAGCTCCAACAGCATCAACGTACCCCTGTACCAGCGACACGGCTTCGAAGTGATTCACGAGCAGGCCGTTACCAGGAATGGACCCAAGGCCTGGTTTATGTGGCGGGAACCGAGGTTATAGGTGCCTCATCAATCACGGGTGCTAGTGTACCTCGTCACTCATAATGTAACATTCAGCGAGTCGCCAAAGGCCATCAGTAAGGCGCGTTTTCGCAGGCATAGCGGGTCTACGTCAAGAAATCGCAACGCAGCTGATGGCCTTTGG
>QNFS01000221.1 GCA_003646415.1 Gammaproteobacteria bacterium | reverse complement strand
CGAAGTCCGCCGCCAAGCCCTCGCCGATGGCACTGCCAACCGCGAAGCCGCCAAACCCTTCCCCGCCGCCTTCCAAGAAACCGATTCCATGGGTTGGATTCCGGAGGGGTGGGAAACCCAAGCTCTTTACGACATCGCAAACTTCGTCAACGGAGCTGCTTACAAAGGAGCCGACTTTTCAGGTTCCCCTGAGGCATTACCTGTCATCAAAATTGCCGAAATCAAAGCAGGTATCGCAGCACAGACGAAATTCACTCAGGTCAACAAAGGCGACAAATATCGAGTCGAAGATGGAGACATTTTGCTTTCATGGTCAGGCAACCCCGACACTTCAATCGACACATTCATTTGGACTGACGGTCCAGGATACCTCAACCAGCACATCTTCAACGTCCGCCTCCACGACGAGTTGGAGCGATATTTCGTCTACTACCAACTCAAACATCTTCGCTCCACATTCGCAGAGATCGCCAGGGACAAACAAACCACAGGCCTCGGACACTTCACTGCTGGAGACATGAAGCGACTCATGGTCTTCAAGCTAAAATCGCCACTACTGGACCATTTCAACACGGCTGTTTCATCAATCTATTTGCGAAGTTACGCGAATCGCCTCGCGATCAAAACACTCACCAAACTCCGTGACACCCTCCTTCCGAAACTTATTTCCGGTGAACTTCGAATCCCCGAAACTGAACAACGCACCGAGGAAGCCACCCATGCCTAAGAACCCCAAATTCAATCCCCGCAAGATGATGGAACGCGCCATTGAGGTGATGCGTGAATCGATCGGCGAAGCGCGGGATGATGGGAAACCCAATCCCTTGGTCGGCGCCGCCCTGCTCCGCTCGGACGGCACCACGGAAACGGCTTGTCGCGGGGAACTGCGCGAAGGAAATCATGCCGAATTCACCCTGCTGGAGCGCAAGTGCGTGGATGAAAAGCTCGACGATTGTATTCTCTTTGCCACGCTGGAACCCTGTTTGAACCGAAACCATCCGAAGAGAGGTTGCGCTCGACATATCGTCAGCGCGCGGATAAAGAAAGTCTATGTCGGGATCGAGGATGACAATCCGACGGTTGCGGGAAAGGGCATCCAATACCTTCGTAACCACGGAGTAGAGATCGAGATGTTCGACCGCGATTTGCAGGATATCATCTTGAAAGAGAACCAAGAATTCTTCGAGTGGGCCCGGCAACAAACAGAAGAACCGGAAGAAAAACCCATCAAGCTCTCGGAGTATGAGGACGCACTCAAAGAGGCGAAGATCGAAGACTTTTCAGAGGCCGCTCTCAAACGCTACCGTACCAAGGCCAAAATCAAACCCGAAGTGAGCTCCGCAGAATTCAACCGTCTGTTGAAATTACAAGGCCTCGTGGCTGAGGACGCCCAATCCCCGTCAGGATTTGGCTACCTGCTTTTCGGTAAAGATCCGCGCCTAGCCATGCCGCAAGCTGGCTTGCTGGTCAGAGCTGAATTTCCAAACGGTAAAGCCGAGCGAAAAGAGTTCTCAATGCCCATGGTGCTGATCCCCGGTGAGTTGGAGAAGTGGTTGAACAAAATCCTCCCGAATACCTTGGATCGAAGCCAGATGGAGCGAACGGAGAAAACCGATCTCCCCTTTGTGATGATTCGTGAAGCCGTGGTCAATGCCCTGATTCACCGGGACTACGACATCAAGGGCCAGAAATGCCAACTGGTAGTCACTTCAGATGCCATCACGATCAAAAGCCCGGGTGATCCGATCCCGCCCATCACAATGGAGCAGATGCGTTCCTTCAAGGCCCCGATGAAGAGTCGCAACCCGGTGCTTCATTTCGTGTTCGCACGCATGGGCCTGGCGGAAGAACAGGGCTATGGGCTGACCAGCCTGAAAGAACAGGCAGAGAAACACGGCTTACCTCTACCGGCCTACTCTAAGGAGGGCGACTCATTGGTTTTGACCATCTACCGCAATGCAAAAGCAGCGACGGAGAGTCTCGATCATGATGTCCTCGATAGCCTCAATTCATCGGAGCGAAAAGGGTGGGAGTTTATGGCAGGCAGGATAGGGACCACCCAAAGTGAATATGCGAGAGAACTCGGCGTAACCGCGAGAACAGCGCAGCGGCACCTCACGCATTTTGTCGAACTTGGCCTGCTGCGCAGAATGGGAAGCGGACCTGCAACGGAGTACTTGAAGCCATGATCACGACAAAAAACACGACACGGTGTCGCGATAGGACGCCTCGAAGCGCCAAAAACCTCGTATCGCGACATCGTGTCGCGATAAATGGCCCGATTCCTTTTTTGTTTCATTCCCCGAAAAGCGCCCCTCTTAACCTTAACTCACTGACAATGAGTTGCTTGTTATTTTGTTATATCCTTCAAATCGCGCCTCAGAGCTAAAGATCTCAGATGAAATTCACCGAAGCCCAACTTGAATCAGCCATCATCGAACTCCTCGGAATCGAGGGCTATCCGCACATGTTGGGCGGAACGATCGACCGCCAGTCGCAAGATGTACTCATAAAGGCCGACCTGCGGGCCTTTCTAGCCAAGCAAGACGCTGCCGACCGCTAAATGCCAGAGGAAAGAATCATGCCTGAAGATCAAGAGATGCCCTCCGTTGGTGAATTCCTCCTCTACACCACAGAGGATGGGATATCGCGCGTCGAGTGTCGCTTAGAAATCGATCCGGAGGCAACTTGTAAGGAATACTTACAAGTTCGATCCGAAGGCGAACGGAAGGTGAATCGTCAAATCAAGGGCTTCACGATGGATGACGAGCGGCTCAAGAATCCTGATATCGCAGGAACGTCGACCGTCCCTGACTATTTCGATGAAATTCTTTCCTCGATTTCCGAGAGGAATCAGGGCAAGTTGCCCAGAGCAACGATCTGGAAATCCCAGATAACTGCCAACAATGGCATATTCAACAACAGCTTGTTAGCCGCCTAAGCTCATGCCTAACGAACTCATTTTCTACAAAACACCGGATGGTGAACAACGGATCGAAGTCGTCTATCAGGACGAGAACTTTTGGATGTCGCAAGCTGCGCTAGCTGAACTGTTTGGCGTTAAGCGCCCAGCGATTACCAAGCATCTGGGCAACATCTTCAGCACGGGTGAACTTGAGGAGAAAGTGGTCAGTTCCATTTTGGAACATACCACTCAACACGGTGCTATTGAGGGGAAAACTCAAACTCGGAAAGTAAAGTTCTACAATCTGGACGCCATCATCGCGGTTGGCTATCGGGTAAACAGCTATCAAGCAACCCAGTTCCGTATCTGGGCAACGAAGACCTTGAAGGAATTTGTGATCAAGGGCTTCGTGATGGATGACGAACGCCTCAAACAAGGGAAGCAGTTTGGGCAGGATTACTTCGATGAGCTGCTGGAGCGGATTCGCGAGATCCGAGCCAGCGAGCGACGTTTCTACCAAAAGATCACTGACATTTACGCGCTCTCCACCGACTACGACAGCAACGCCCCTATCACGCGTGAATTCTTTGCCACTGTGCAGAACAAGCTCCACTGGGCGATCACCGGTAAGACTGCCGCCGAGACGATCTACGAGTTGGCCGATTCCAAGAAGCCACACATGGGGCTCGCCACATGGAAGGGTAGCCCGAAAGGCAAGGTGCTAAAATCGGACATTACCGTGGCCAAGAACTATCTCAATGAGGCCCATATGAGGGAGCTGAATCGAATTATCTCCGCCTACCTCGACTTGGCCGAGAATCGTGCCGAACGCCTGATTACCATGAACATGTCTGACTGGGTCGTGTTTTTGAATAATTTCCTGGAGCTATCGAGCTATCCGATCCTGGAACACAAAGGCAAAGTGAGTGCACTCGAGGCGAAGCTCAAAGCGCAAGCCGAATATGAGCAATTCCGCCAACAACAAGATCGCGAATACGTTTCCGACTTCGACCGTGAGATTAAACGCCTCGAAGGAGGGAAACAGGAATGAAATTCACCGAAGCCCAACTCGAATCAGCCATCATCGAACT
>QNFS01000220.1 GCA_003646415.1 Gammaproteobacteria bacterium | reverse complement strand
TTCGATTTGTTCAAGGAGATTTTATGAACATTTACACCTATGTGATCATGACTGACCGCGGCTCGGCGCCAAACTACGATCCCCCATTTACCACCTTGGCTATCTGCAAGCCCGTAATACGCCGGGGCGCACAGCTAGGAGACGTTGTTCTCGCATTCACTGGATCAACTCTGAGCCCCGAGCCACATTCCGTTTGTTGGGCTGGAGTCGTGGCTGAAAAGCTAACCCTCGAGGAGTACTGGAATGATCGGAGATTCGAAGGTAAAAAGCCTAATAGTAGCAGTACACCAGACAACATTTATCAACCAAAAGACTACGGCCTTCTTCAGGTGTCCAACAACAGTCATGGCCCGGGGGCTTTCACCAGGGATACGAGTGGCCAGTATGTGTTGATATTCAATCCGAGTTGGTACTTTGGCAGCGGAGGTCCGTTGATGCCTGCAGAATTCGGATTAAGAATGACCTCTGGCCGCCGCGCACACCGAAAATCCGAATTCTTGCCTAATCAGTGGATGGAATTGCGCACCTGGCTTGACAATGGAGAACGATCATACGTTTCGATGGGGGCCATCAGCGACTCCAAAACCCGTCGTGCAAGAAGTTGTGATTAGATATAGCTGGATGTTGAGCTGGTTGATTTCGGCGAGGGATTATACTGGTCAGTGACTGCGATGATTACCGGGGGAGTCTGGTAAATGATAACCAAGGTGTTGATCTGGTGGAATCATGGATAGGGCTGGTAACTGCCGAACACTACAAATACTATAAGCGGCAGATTAGACAGCTGCTGCCATAACCACATACATTAGAGTAAAAGGGAATAATCTAATGGCATACGACTTAACTGGAAAGATAAAACTCATTCAGGAACCGATGACATTCGACAGTGGATTCACTAAGCGGGAAATGGTTGTAATCGTTGAAGATGGAAAATACCCTCAGGAAATCAACGTCGAATTTGTTCAGGATAAGGTCTCTTTGCTTGATTCACTGCAGGTGGGGCAGGAGGTTACGGTCACATTTGATATTCGTGGTCGAGAATACAACGGTCGATATTTCAATAATCTCCAAGGCTGGAAAATCGTTACTGTGGGAGATGAGCCCGCAATTAGTCGGGAAGACCAATCGCCACCCTATCCTGCCCCTTCTGATTTTGAAGATGACGACATTCCGTTTTGACGGGTACCTGATTCCGGCCACGCCACCTCAACTTTTACCTGTGGGTGGCGAGTTCGTATTTTTTGTGTGAATCAATAAGTTGTTCATTTTAGCCAAGCCGTGACAAATGTAACGCCTCGACAGCCACAACGTGCCAACCCGACGCACTCGACAACCCGTCGCCAGGAACCAACCCCAAGGCCTTGCAGGACATTATTGGCGTCGAGCCGTCAGGTTCGTCGGGTGTATCTGGAGTTTCTTGCTACCGCCCCGGGGTACACCTCATACTTTTCCCACAGCACACAACATATCCCCCCGCGAGTTCCGAGGGGATTTCTTATAGCGCCGACATGGATCACCATGTAATCACTGCCACGCTGCTGGCACCAGAGTGGCAATCTGTGGAGTACTTTGCTCCGAACCATTACCCTGCCCATGCCTTGGCCTCATTGCCCACCAGTAAGCCCTGACCTACCCCCAGCAAGCACATACACTGACGTAAATAGGAGGCATCCATCGAAATGACCACCTGAACAAAGCGTCTGCTACTTACGCTCACCTACCGAGCACTGATCGCCACCTAGGGCTCAGTTGTGTAATACTCGCTCCATGGAAATCTGGGTAGACGCAGACGCCTGTCCGGGCGCGATCAAGGAAATACTGTTTCGAGCGGCTCAACGTACCGGCATGCAACTTACGCTGGTGGCAAACCACTCATTGCAGGTGCCGCCGAATGCAAATATTCGTATGCTTCGGGTCAGTTCCGGATTTGACGTTGCGGATGACGAAATCGTAAAGCTGGCAAACGGGGGCGATCTGGTCATCACCAGTGATATTCCCCTGGCAGCGGAGGTAATAGACAAGGGCATGAAAGTGTTGAGCCCCCGGGGAGAACGGTTTACCCCGGACAATATCGGTCCACGCCTGAATATGCGCGACTTCATGGATACCATGCGCTCCAGCGGCATGCAGTCAGGCGGCCCTCCTCCGCTGGGACCAAGGGACAAGCAGGAATTTGCCAACCAACTGGACCGTCTGTTAGCGGTGCGGCACTGACAATTATACTGAACGGCGCCTGGGTACGGTGGTGATAGCTGTGGCAGATGAGGCAAATATATAACCTGGAGCAGTTGTATTCAGACATGGGCATGGCCGATGATGTTATCAGGTGGGAATCGGTGGCGTATGTATGTATTCATTGGCAGATTCTACCAATTTCGGCGATTTAACCTGTCAAAGCCCTTGCAGCAATTGAAGTCTCACCTACACTGACCTGATTCGAATGGAATAGTTGAAAGGAGTTGCCAATGCCCGATGCAATCAAAGCCCTGCGTACACCCGATGATCGTTTTGCCGACATCCCCGATTTTAATTATCCGGTCAGCTATTCGGAGGATTTGCCCGGCTACGAGGGGTTGCGGGCGGCCTGGGTGGATGATGGCCCGAAAACATCGGACCGCACATACCTTTGCCTACACGGCGAGCCGAGCTGGTCTTTTCTGTATCGGCGGATGATTCCGGTATTTTTGGCCAGTGGTGCACGGGTTGTATGCCCAGATTTTTTCGGTTTTGGGCGATCCGATAAACCGACGGGACTGGACGACTACAGCTTCGACTTCCATCGCGACTATATACTCCGCCTCGTCGAGCACCTCAATCTAACCAACATTACCCTGGTGGTGCAGGACTGGGGCGGATTGATAGGGCTGACATTGCCGGTTGACCAGGGATTTAGGTCCCGTCTTTCACGGCTGATAGTCATGAATACGGCTTTGGGCATGGGTCAGTCGCCGGGGGATGGGTTCAATGCGTGGAAGGAGTATGCCCTGAACACGCCGGTATTTGATGCCGGTAATATTATTGCCGGCGGCACGCCGCACTTAACCGAGGCGGAGATCGCCGCCTACAATGCACCCTATCCCGATGCAAGCTATCAGGCGGGTGCTAGACAGTTTCCAGCGTTGGTACCGGTAGCGGCGGACATGGGTGGTGTGGAAGTCAGTACCCAGGCGGCCGCGTTCTGGCAAAACGATTGGCAAGGTGAATCCTTTATGGCCGTGGGCGATGCTGACCCGGTTTTGGGGCCACCTGCTATGCGCCAATTGCACTCGCTGATCAGGGGTTGTCCCGAGCCTATGATGATCGAAGGCGGGGGCCATTTCGTGCAGGAATGGGGCGGACCGATCGCGCAGGCGGCGCTGGAGAAATTCGGCGATATCTAAACGTCGTGGGAGACAGGAAGGCGGCCAAATTCCATCCCGGCCGGCTGGAGCGACACAATGGCGGTACTGATCTTTCGTTTAAATGGCGTGTCTGACGAGGAGGCACAGGATGTCCGCGATTTGTTGTCGGACAATGCGCTGGACAGCTATGAGACATCGGGGGGGCGGTGGGGTTTGTCGGTCGCAGGCCTGTGGTTAGTCAACGAGGACGACAAGGTCAGGGCGCGTGAGCTTATCGACGCTTACCAACTTGAGCGTCAGCGCTATTTTGAAGAACTGAAGATCGAAGCTCCACCTGAAACGTTTAGTTCCCGTTTCAAGCAGTCACCACTGAATGTGATCTTTTACAGTCTGCTGGCTGCCACAATTCTGTTTCTTTCCCTCTCACCGTTTATCCAGTTTTTGTCGGAGTAGTTAACAGCAAGCGCCGAACTGCCCCGACTTGGTGAAATGAAGTGATCAGGCCCTGGACCTGATCACGACCTTACTAACATCTATCCTGTTGGTTGCGGCCCATGTCGCCAATATCTTTCAGCGAGTTGGGACCTGTGCCTGGAGCTGGTAGAGGAGCGGGTCGCCCCGACTCCCCCCCGTTTAGAACCCATCGTGCCCAATTCAGGCAATGGGCTCAAGACAAAGCCATTCACGTTGCCACAGGGCGTGAGTTAGAACAGCG
>QNFS01000219.1 GCA_003646415.1 Gammaproteobacteria bacterium | reverse complement strand
TAGGGTGCTGACTCTGGCTTATCAAGTGCTTGTCTGGTGTATGCTGTACACGCAAGAGGTTTCTGGCGAGGCGAGGGTATTAGTGGAGCGGGATAATTCCTGGCATTGTCTGGATGCTGCCGAAGTTTTGGTGCGCCTGGACAGCGGTATCGGGGGGCTTACCGTGGGGGAGGCCGATCACCGCCTGGCCGAGCAGGGCCCCAATCTCCTGCCCGGGGGCAAGCGACGCTCCCTGTTGGCCATGCTGTTGGGCCAGTTCCGTGATGTGATGATACTGGTGTTGCTGGGTGCAGCCCTGATATCAGCGTTTGTTGGTGAACTGCAGGACACTGTCGCCATTCTGGTCATCGTATTGCTCAATGCGATCATAGGGACAGTACAGGAATTTCGTGCCGAACGGGCGGTTGCCGCGTTGCGGCAAATGGCGGCGCCGGAGTCCCTGGTTGTACGTGACGGCGCCGCGCGCATTGTGCCCGCCGCTGAACTGGTTGTTGGGGATGTCGTGCTGCTGGAGGCCGGCAATCAGGTGCCGGCCGATCTGCGGCTACTGGAAAGTGAGGAGCTGCAGGCGGATGAATCAATGCTTACCGGTGAGTCACAGCCGGTTGGCAAAGATGTGGCCAGTCTTGGGGACGACGCAGTAGCACTGGGCGATCGTCGCAACCTGGCGTTCAAGAGCAGCCTGATTACCCGGGGCAGAGGCCTGGGTGTAGTGGTTGCGACAGGCACAAGCACTGAAATCGGGCAGATCGCCGCTCTGTTGAGCGACGAGTCCGGCACCCGTACCCCACTGCAGGTCCGGCTGGCCCGTTTCGGCCGCTATCTCGCCATGGCGGTGCTGGCCATCTGTGCGATGGTCTTTGTGGCCGGGCTGTTACAGGGACAGCCTGCCGTGCTGATGTTCCTGACCGCGGTGAGCCTGGCCGTTGCCGCGATTCCCGAGGCACTGCCCGCGGTGGTGACGATTTCGTTGGCACTGGGGGCGCGCAAGCTGATTCTGGAAAAGGCCCTGGTGCGCAACCTGCCTGCTGTTGAGACACTGGGGTCGGTGACGTTCATCTGTACCGACAAAACCGGTACCCTCACTGAAAACCGCATGTCGGTGGAGTGTGTCATCCTTGGTGGGCAGCGACACCCGCAGCCACCTCAGGGCGAGAGGGGTCCTGAGGCGTGGATGGGATGGGCCATGGCCTTGAATAATGATGTGACCCTGGTCGACGGCGAGCCCACCGGCGAACCCACCGAGCTGGCTCTTTACCGGGCGGCGACACAGGCCGCTTACCACAGGGAGGAACTGGAGCAACAACTGCCCCGGGTGGCGGCGATACCCTTTGACAGCACGCGCAAGCTGATGACTACCCTGCACCGCCGGGAAGACCATTTCATTGCTTTTACCAAAGGTGCACCGGAGGTAGTGCTGGGTCTTTGTGACCGGGCCGTGAGCCCCGCCGGCGAAAAGGAGAACCTGGATGCGGGAGCCTGGCTGGAACAGGCGGAGCTGTTGGCCAACGAGGGTTATCGGGTGCTGGCGGTGGCGGCCCGGGAAGTTCAGAATGCCCCCGGGCATGACCAGCTGGCATCACTGGAAGCGGAGCTGGTTTTTGTCGGCCTGATCGCGCTGATCGACCCACCCCGCCCGGAGGCGGCCGAAGCTGTCGCCGACTGCCTGGCGGCGGGTATCACGCCGGTGATGATCACTGGTGACCACCCGGGTACGGCCAGCGCGATAGCGCGGCGTTTGGGTATCTCGGACAGCCCCGCCGCGTTGATGACCGGGCCGCAACTGGCCACATTGTCGGATGCCGATTTCGCCGCTCGCGTGGCTTCTATCAGGGTTTATGCCCGGGTCAGCCCCGAGCAGAAGTTGCGTATCGTCAAGGCCCTGCAGGATGCCGGGGAATTCGTGGCGATGACTGGTGATGGGGTGAACGATGCCCCGGCCCTGAAGCGGGCGGGTATTGGTGTATCAATGGGCCTGACCGGCACCGACGTGGCCCGCGAGGCCGCGGATATGGTGTTGCTGGATGACAACTTCGCAACCATTGTACGGGCGGTCAGGGCCGGGCGGCGCATCTTTGACAATATCCGCAAGTTTATCAAGGACACCATGAGTTCCAACTCCGGGGAGATCTGGACCTTGTTTCTCGCGCCTTTCCTGGGTCTGCCGATTCCGCTATTGCCCATTCATATCCTGTGGATCAACCTGGTGACGGACGGCCTGCCGGGCCTGGCCTTCGCCGCTGAACCCGCCGAGCCCGGTATCATGGCGCGCCCGCCCCGGCCGCCCCGGGAGAGTATATTCGCCCACGGTATGTGGCAGCATATTCTCTGGGTAGGCCTGTTTGTGGGAGGGGTGTCCATTGCGGCCCAGGCCTGGGCGATTTCACGCGGCGTCGTTTATTGGCAGACAGTGGTTTTTACTGTGCTCACCGTCTCCCAGCTGTTCCATTCACTGGCGGTGCGCAGCGAGAGCGTATCTTTATTCCGTATAGGCCTGCTCAGTAACCTACCCATGCTGGGCGCGGTTGTGGTGACGGTACTGTTGCAACTCGCTGTCATCTACTTCCCTGTCATGAACGGGATTTTTCATACACAGCCACTGCCCTTGTATGACCTGATGGTGTGTCTGTTACTGTCTTCTCTTGTGCTGGTGGCCGTCGAACTGGAAAAGTGGCTGCTGCGGCGCGGGCTGATTTACCAGCAAAGCTAGAAAGGGGTCACAACAAAGGCCGTGCCTGCCGCAAGTGAGGTGAGGCAGAATGCTGCCAGTGTTTTTTTGATCATGATTGGTACCGTTTCAGTGAGTTTACCTACAACCACGCGGGAGGCTAGAGCAGGCAAATGGAATGATCCATAAGCTTTTGTCAGTGAATCAAACGCGCTCTGGATTCATTGATTCATATCAATGTCGCGGTAGGCCAGGGCCTCACTAATATGCCGGTTTGCGATAGTGTCGGCCTCCTCCAGGTCGGCGATGGTGCGCGCCACGCGCAGTGTCCGGTGCAGTGCTCTTGCGGACAGGCACAAGCGGTTAGCGGCTGATTCCAGGCTTTTCCGTTGGGACTCACCAAGCAAGCAAGCGCTGGCCAACATATCTGGCGGCAGCAGGACATTGGCGCATCCCTGGCGTTGTTCCTGTCGTTGCCGGCTGCGACAGACTCGAAGCTGGACAGTGGCAGAGGCCTCGGCCTCGCCACTTGGCGCGAGTAAGTCCGCTGCCGGCACCCGGTAGACCGGGACGTGCAGATCGATACGATCCAGCAGGGGGCCGGATATGCGTGCCCGGTAGCGCTGAATCTGCTCCGGTGCGCAGCGGCACGCCCGCTCGCTATCCCCCAGGTAACCACAGGGGCAGGGGTTCATGGCGGCAACCAACTGGAAGCGGGCGGGGTAGGTGATTTTGTGGCGAGCGCGAGACAGGGTGATTTGGCCGGATTCCATGGGCTCACGCAGGATTTCCAGGCTGTGGCGGTTAAATTCCGGAAGTTCGTCCAGGAATAATACGCCGCCGTGGGCCAGGGATATCTCACCGGGATGAGGTTTACTGCCACCGCCGGCCAGGGCCGCGGCGCTGGCTGTGTGGTGAGGGCTGCGAAAGGGGCGCCTGAAATAGTCGTCAATGTCGATTTGGGTGTGCATGTTGCGCAGGGCCAGACCGGTCAGGGCCTCCTCTGCGTCGGGCGGCGGCATGATCCCGGGCAGGCGGCTGGCCAGCAGGGTTTTGCCCGTTCCGGGAGGCCCGCAAAGCAGTAAATTATGGCCGCCACTGGCGGCGATCTCCAGCGCGCGCCGCGCGCTCTGCTGGCCCACCACCTCCCGCAGGTCCGGGTAGCTGTAATCGGTGACCGCAATCGCCCCTTGCGCGGGGGCGATTGGCCTGCAGCCATTGAGGTGAGCACATAAAGTGAGGATATCCGGGGCGGGGATCACCCTGCTATGGGGCACCCGGGCCGCTAAAGCGCCACTGGCGGCGGGCACCACGAGGTGGCGCTTTGACTTATGCGCCGAACTGGCGGCGGGTATCACCCCGGGGACCGGGCGCAAACGACCGTCCAGGGCCAGTTCTCCCAGGAATTCGTG
>QNFS01000218.1 GCA_003646415.1 Gammaproteobacteria bacterium | reverse complement strand
AGCCTACCGGAGTATGCGGGCCTCAGACTTTGAGCTGTTTGTGGGGTTTTTCTGTGGCGAGAACCGTGACGTCAATGCTACGGGAAAGGATGGGCGCACCTTGCTGGATATCGTCTCTACACACCGTCACGGTGTTGAGTATGCTGATATTCTGAAGTCTGCTGGTGCTGGTTAGCCTAAGATAGCAAAGACCCAATTGGTTAAGTACTAATCCGGACCGTAGGGAACCCGCCCTTTAGAAAACTTCTCCCGATTCTCCCGCTTTTTCTCCTCGCTCTTGCGCAACAACACATAGGCCGCCCCGGTACCGCCGTGCCCTGGCCGGGCGCTGCTGAACGCCTGCACGATCTCCAGTTGCCGCAACCAATGATCGACACAACCCTTTAAAATGGAGCTGCGCTCCTTTTCCGCCCTGTTCTCGCCCTTACCGTGAATAATCAGCACACTGCGCAAACCCAGCTTGTGGCATTCCTGTACAAAGTCGAATACTTCACGCCGGGCGACCGCCACGGTCATGCGATGCAGGTCCAGCCTCGCCTCCGCTTCATAACGGCCCTGCTTGAGCTTGCGGAATACCCCGTTTTGCACGCCCGAGCGCTTGAATTCCAGGACAAACCAGGAATCCAGAGGGGCTATGTCACTGTCGGTGAGGGTATTATGATTGTGGGCCTTGCCCTGTACCGCAGCCCGGCGCCGGTGATCCAATGAGGAATCCCTGTCAGTTTGTGGTTTGCCGCGCAAAGCGACCCGCGGCTCCCGCTTCAGGGGCACCACATCAGACATTTCATCCAGAAATACCTTATCTTCGTCACTGGCCATAATTACACCTTGCCTTGAGTTCGCTATTATAGCGCCAGATACGAACGATATTGACAGGATGATGACTAAACCGGGGGCCCAACTACAAATTTGCCCGCTATGTGGTGGCGACAACCAATGCGCGATGGCGGCTGGTCAACCGGCTGAGACGTGCTGGTGCCGGAGCGCCAGCATCAGCCCGGAGGCGTTGGTGGCTGTTCCCACGGAATCTGTCGGTGTGCGCTGTCTTTGTCCAGCCTGTGGCCGATTAGATACGCCTGCGGCCGATAAAATGCGCCCGCAGCCGACAAAATAGTCCACTAAAAGGAGATACTGCAAGTGAAAGGTAATATCGCACACGGTGCCGGCTATTTGACGCAGGGGGCGCGCATGTTGAGCCACCCCTCACTACGGCTATTTGTGATCATACCGCTGGCGGTCAATATCCTGATCTTTGGCTCCCTGATTGGTTTGGGGTTCAGCTATCTCAGCGGGCTGATGGACTCGTTGCTGGCGAGTATTCCCGGGTGGCTGGAATTCATCGAGTGGATTATATGGCCGCTGATCGGTATTACGGTCAGCCTGATAACCGGCTACCTGTTTACCGCGGTCGCCCTGATCATCGCCTCGCCATTCAACGCCCTGCTGGCGGAAAAAGCCGAGGAATTGATTACCGGCCAGCCGGTGGATGCACTGGAAGGCCTGGGCGCGGCCCTGCTGGCGATGCCACGGAGTATTCTGCGGGAACTATCCAAGCTGCTGTACTACGTACCCATGGCGCTTTTCGTGCTGGTAGTGTCATTCATCCCCGGGATTAACGCCGTGGCGCCAGTGCTGTGGCTTTTGCTGGGGGCCTGGATGATGAGCATACAGTTCGTGGACTACCCGATGGACAACCACCAACTGAGTTTTGCCGATGTGAAAGAGGCGGTGCGCTCCCGACGCCTCAGTAGCATGGGCTTTGGGGGCTTGGTGGCCCTGTGCACCGGCATACCCATCGTCAATTTCTTCGTGGTGCCCGCCGCGGTGGTGGGCGCCACATTGCTATGGTGTGAGGAGCTAAACCAGTAGTTCTAAATTAGTAGTTCCTAAACCAGCAATTCCTTTGGGGGGTGCGTGCATTCGAGCCTGGTGCCCAGCAGCGCCTCCAGATCGGGTAACAGGAAAGCGTCATCCTCACTGGCGAAGCTGATGGAGATACCGGTGGCACCCGCGCGACCGGTACGACCTATACGGTGTACGTAGTCCTCAGGATCTTCCGGCAAATTGTAGTTGACCACGTGACTGATACCCTCCACATGGATGCCACGTCCGGCCACATCGGTGGCCACCAATACCTTGATTGCGCCCGACTTGAACTGCTCCAGGGTGCGTGTGCGCTTGGCCTGGGGAATCTCCCCTGACAGGATACCGGCCGCCACACCCGACTTGCGCAGGCGCTCATGCAGGCGTCTCACCTGGTCACGGCGATTGGCAAAGACGATCACGCTGGTAGTGTCCTCGCTGCGCAGCAGGTTGTTGAGTACCTTATAACGCTGCTGGCTGCTGACCAGGTAGATTTTCTGGTCCACTGTATCGGTGGCGACGTTTTCCGGCTCGATATCAACCTTGACCGGCTCATACGTCCACTGCTGGGAAAGGTTGATAATGTCCTGGGTAAAGGTGGCGGAGAACAACAGGGTCTGCCGGTTCTCCTTCTGCGGGGTAGCGCGCACAATACGCTTGACCTGGGGAATAAAGCCCATATCCAGCATGCGATCACCCTCATCCAGCACCAGGATTTCCACGTGATCCAGGTACAGGTCACGGCGACCCATGAAGTCCAGCAAACGTCCCGGAGTGGCCACCACCAGATCCACCACATGATTGGTGAGGCGGTTGAGCTGCTTCTGGTAGTCCATGCCACCGATCAGGGTAGCCACTTTCAGGCCTGTGTACCTGGCCAACTCCTCGGCGTCCGCGGCGATCTGCATCACCAACTCACGGGTGGGGGCGATGACCAAGGCGCGAGGCTCACCCACAAAACGTTCGCCCTCGGGCGGGTGACACAGCTGATCATTGAAAATGGTCACAAGAAATGCCGCGGTCTTACCGGTGCCCGTCTGGGCCTTGCCGATGGCATCATGGCCCTGCAGGGTATGGGGTAACACAGCGGCCTGAATGGGCGAGCAGTACTTAAAGCCCAGGTCCGCAATGCCGTGCATCAACTCGTCGCGCAGGCCCAGGTCATGAAAGCGGGTCTCGCCCTCTTTCGGCTCCACCGGGAAATCACCCACGGACCATGGCGCGGCGGCGGCCTTTTCCTTGCCTCCGCGACCGCGACGCTTACCGCCTCTGCCCCGGGAATTCCCCCCGCTTTCATCACCGTGTTTGCCGTCCGGCGAGACTTTGTGTGAGGGTTCCTGCCGGGGAGGCTGGCCATGGCCGGAAGATGCCGGACTATGATCCTGTACTGCACCGCCCTTGCCTGCCAGGCGCCCTACTATATTCTTGATCAACTCTGTAATCCTATGACTGCTTAAAAAACGCGCTAGTCTATCATTTTCAGAACTGAAAAGGTGGCGCAATTGCCAATCGGGCAATTGCTTGTTTTTCTGTGGCACCCGATACAGCGGGGCAGGCTCTGCGCGGGATCCGGCAAAGCGGGGCAGGCCCTGCGCATCATCATGTCCCGGTGATCATTACCTGGCGGGAAATAGTCTGGAGAGATAGTAGTCGATACTGGTAAAACGCCCGCCTCCAGTGAACAACAAGCTGAGCAACATCACCAGATAAGTAACACCGAATTCAATGCCATTATTGAGGATCACAAAACTGCCCTTTTCGGTGAGCCAGGTATAGTTACCGTGCTCCTGCAGGATTTCCCGGGCAGTTCCCAAACGCACTGCAACCTCCTGCGCAGATGAATCAGCGATAGCGGCCCAGCCATTACCCCAGTGAACCGTAAATATCGCCACCAGCAAGGTTATGATAAGGGGCACCGAAATCCAGCGTGTAGCCAAGCCCAGCAACAATAGCAGCGCTCCTATAGCCTCCGTATAAGCCGCCAGATGTGCCAACAGGGACGGGAAAGGCAGGCCCAGGCCCCAGTCGGGGTTACCGAACCATTCGATGGTGTTTTCAATGCCTGCGATCTTCTGGGTGCCGGCCATCCAGAACACTGGCACCAGATAGAGGCGCATGGCCAGCGGCGCCAGGCCATCGAGATACTGCAGGCGCGGAAAAATCGCGTTGTGTATACTGTAATACCATTTGGCTAATGCGTTCATACAGCTATTCTCCGT
>QNFS01000217.1 GCA_003646415.1 Gammaproteobacteria bacterium | reverse complement strand
TCCTCACGACCTCTCTGAAAGCCCTGATCTCGCCCTTTGCAAAACACGCCGGATAAGTATATTATTCGCGCCCTTTCAAGTGTTGGTCGCCCCGTGGTTGACCATCTGCTCCAAAATAGACGAACAAGGTAAAGAATTAATGCCCCATATCAAGATCAAGGAAAACGAGCCGTTTGACGTCGCCCTGCGCCGCTTCAAGCGCTCCTGTGAAAAAGCCGGCGTGCTCGCCGAAGTTCGCAAGCGCGAGCACTATGAAAAACCCACCACCGTGCGCAAACGTGCCGGTGCGGCCGCGGTCAAGCGTCACCTGAAGAAACTCTCCCGGGAAAACCGCAAGCGCGTACGCCTGTACTAGGCGCTCGCCCCCTCCCCATGAACGATCAATCCCTCGCGCAGTCCATCAGGGCGGACATGAAAACCGCCATGAAAGCACGGGACAAGGAGCGATTGTCGACCATCCGGCTGATCCTGGCCGAATTCAAGCGAATTGAAGTTGACGAACGTATCGACGTTGATGACGCCCGGGCACTCGCTGTGCTGGATAAAATGGTCAAGCAGCGCCGCGATTCCGCAGAGCAATTCACCAGTGCCGGCCGGGATGAGCTGGCGGCCACGGAAAACGCCGAAATCGCCGTTATTCAGGAATACCTTCCCGCGCAACTGAGCGAAGAAGAACTGATCGCCATGGTAGACGCCGCCATAGCCGCCAGCGATGCCACGGGCATGCAGGCCATGGGCCCCGTTATGGGCCAGCTCAAGCCCCAATTACAGGGCCGCGCGGATATCGGCGCTGTCAGTCAGCTGGTCAAATCACGCCTGACCACGTAGGGTGCGTATCACGCACCACCGAATACGCGTCTCAACACCCAATATTAAATCACGACTCTAAACAACTGTCGCCCGGCGTGTTTCAATACGCTGCTGTAGCTGCAAAACTGAATCCCCATGGCCGGACGGATACCGCAAGCTTTCCTGGATGACCTGCTGGACCGCGTCGACATCATCGAGGTGATAGACCGGCGCGTCAAACTGAAAAAATCCGGCAAGAACTACACCGCCCGCTGCCCTTTCCACGACGAAAAAACCCCCTCCTTCAGCGTCAACCAGGAAAAACAGTTCTACTACTGCTTTGGCTGTGGCGCAGGCGGCAACGCCATTGGTTTCGTCATGGACTACGAGAGCCTGGATTTCCCCCAGGCAGTGGAAACCCTGGCCGGCAGCGCCGGACTGGAAGTACCCCGGGAACCCGGCCGCGGCGGCCGCGACCCGGGCCAGCCGGAACAGAGTAACAAGCCACTGTACGCTCTGATGGAACAGGTGGCGGCCTACTACCAGCAGCAATTACGCCACCACCCCAAAGCCGGGCGCGCCGTACAATACCTCAAGCAGCGCGGCCTGACCGGTGCCATCGCCAAACAATTCGACCTGGGCTTCGCACCGCCTGGCTGGGACAACCTGCTCAAGGAATTGGGGGGTAGCGAGGAGCAACGCAATCTGCTGGTTAAAACCGGTATGCTGGTGGAGAACGAGAAAGGCAGGATCTACGACCGCTTCAGAGACCGGGTGGTCTTTCCCATCCGCGATCAGCGGGGCAGGGTAATCGCCTTTGGCGGCCGGGTGCTGGGAGACAACAAGCCAAAATACCTCAATTCACCAGAGACAGAGATTTTCCACAAGGGCAGAGAGCTGTACGGCATGTACCAGGCCCGGCAGGCCAACCGCAAGCTGGAGCGCATCCTGGTGGTGGAGGGCTATATGGACGTGATCGCCCTGGCCCAGCACGGCATCAGCTACGCCACGGCCACCCTTGGCACCGCCACCAGTAAAACTCACCTGGAGCGCATCTATCGCCTGTGCCCGGAAGTGGTATTTTGCTTCGACGGGGACGAAGCTGGCCGCAAGGCCGCCTTCCGGGCAATGGAAGCCGCCCTGCCCTGTATGGAGGACGGGCGCCAGGCCAGGTTCCTGTTCCTGCCAGAGGGGCAAGACCCGGACGACGCCGTGCGCAGCGGTGGCGCAGAGTGCTTCCAGCACCTGCTGGATGAGGCGATGCCACTGGAGAATTTCCTGTTTGAGTCCGTGGCCCAGGGGTTGGATATTACCAGGCTGGACGGCCGCGCTCGCATGAGCAAGCTGGCCCTGCCCTACATCCGCCAATTGCCTGAAGGTATTTATCGCCAGCTGATGTTTCTGGAGCTGGCCGAGCGCACCGGGCTGGAATTGGCCAGCCTGATGCAATTAGAAGCATCAGCGCCGGCGCCCGCACCACCACCGGCGCCTGACTATTATGCGGAGTCCGACCGCGGCGGGGCGCCCTCATACGATGATACACCCGGCTATGGCGAAGAAGCACCCGGCTACGGCGAGGAAGATCGCGCCCCTGCGCCCGGGCAACACCGCGCACTGAAGACATTGACGGCTGGTTATTCAAACATGGCCCAGGCCGCCCTGGCCCTGTTGTTACACCAGCCGGACATCGCCCGCCTGGCCAACCCCGACTTGCTGGCGGATATGGACGGCGAGGATGTAAGCCTGCTGCGCGAGTTGCTGACTTTATTGCACCGCCGCCCGGAATCCAATACCGCCATGCTGCTGGGCCACTGGTACGGCACCCCCGAGGGAGACCTGCTCAGCCGTCTGGCCGGGCAGGAACGACTCATTCCCACGGAGGGCATCGGGCAGCAGTTCGCGGATACGATGGCCGAGTTGGCCCACCTGCCGCATCGCTCAAAACTGGCGGCGCAAGTCGACAAACTTAAGCTCACCAACTACGCTGAGGTGAGCGAACTGGAAAAGCAACGGCTGAGGGAAATGCTGCGGGAGAAACAACAACGGGACGCTCGGCGCAACAAGCGCAAACATTGATCCAACCGGGGTCCCCGCGCGAAGAAGACAATCTATACTGTGCTCGTCGCCCTTTGGTTTCGCCCATTGATTTCACTCATTGCCGCCCCCATATAGCAACAATCGACCTTATGGGATGGTTATGGGTTTAAAAGTGCCGATATTCGCGAAAATACTTGACTTAGCCATAGTTGAGTCAGGTATTTTCCGGTTATAATCGCCGGCTGATTTTTTTTTGATTTTTGTTAAAGGTATCCGCTCGATGACCGATGTCGTACAACAACAATCCCGCCTGAAGGATCTAATCGCCAAAGGCAAAGAACAGGGCTACCTGACCTACGCTGAGGTGAACGATCACCTGCCACAGGACATCTCCGACCCGGATCAGGTAGAAGACATTATCCAGATGATCAATGACATGGGTATCCAGGTGTTCGAAGTAGCGCCCGATACCGATGATTTGTTGATGACCGAAGGGGACTCATCCGCGGACGACATCGCCGCCGCCGAAGCCGCCGCCGCCCTCGCTGCGGTGGAAACCGAGGCCGGTCGCACCACAGACCCGGTGCGCATGTATATGCGCGAAATGGGCACAGTGGAACTGCTTACCCGCGAGGGCGAAATCGTCATCGCCAAACGTATCGAGGAAGGCATCCGCGAGATGTTGTCCGCCCTCGCCCACTACCCGGGCGCGGTAAAGAAGATTTTGGATGAGTATGAGTTGGTAACCAAAGGGGAGCGCCGCCTGGCCGATATCATGGTGGGCTACCTGGACCCGGCCGATCACGTACCTTCCGCCGCGGAAGTCGCCGAGAAAGCTGCAGCAGCCCCGGCGGCGGCCACCAGCGACGATGACGAGGTCGACACAGGCCCGGATCCGGTCAAAGCGAAAAAGCGCTTCACCGCCCTCAAGCGCCAGTACAACAAAGCCGAGAAGATCGTCACCGCGAAGGGACGAACCGACAAAGCCGCGATCAAGGAACTGGAAAAACTTGGCGAACTGTTCAAATTCTTCAAGTTCACCCCACGCGTATCTGATCCGGTAACCGACTCCCCACGCAACATTCTTGTAGCCGTTCGAGACCAGGAACGGGAAATTATGCACATGGCGATTAAAGATTGTGGCATGCCGCGCAAGGATTTCATCGCCTCCTTCCAGGGGTCTGAGTCGGACGCCAAGTGGATAACCCGTCTCACCCGCAAGAAAGAGTACGGCCCCAAACTAGCGGCGAAAAAAGAAACCTTCCTGCGCCTGCAACGCCGTATCGCCC
>QNFS01000216.1 GCA_003646415.1 Gammaproteobacteria bacterium | reverse complement strand
GTGCGTTCGCCGATATCAACGGTGACTTCGCCAAAAATCGCAATCTGTTGCAGGCTGTAGGGAAGATCGGAGTTGAATGGTGAATCAAGGTTCGGAAAGCCGTTGGCAACCGCTGCAGAGGTGCCTTCACCCAATACGGCATCGGTAACCGCAGCATAACCCGGCGTTGGCAATCTTTGTGAATAGTCACGATCGGTGTCGGAATAGAACACACCAGCGAGCCATTGCCAGGGACCATCATTGTTAGAGCTGAAACGCAACTCGGTCGTGAGTTGTTCAACCGCAGTCGCATCCAGTAAATTTGACGGCAAGGTGACCGAGTCCTCAGGGTATCCCAGGTCAACCGAGACACTACCGGTCAATGCACTGGCGTCACGGCTGACGAGAATATCGCGTTCTGTATAACTGGTCACAAAAGTCATATCAACCGAGTTGAATTGAACCAGTGCGTTCAAATCGAGAAGCAGTGTCTCGTCATCGAAGCCCTCATCAAACAACAGGTACTGTTCACGTTCTTTAAGCTGGATGGGAGGACGCGTGGTTGTAAACGGGTTGGCAAACAGGTTGAACTCCTCCTGGCGGTTAAAGCCGTCGGTACTGATCTCCTGGTATACCAGGCGGGGTGTTATAACCACGTTTTCAGTCGGCTCCCAGGTGATCGCAGCACGAACACCGACACGCGAGCCACTGTTAACATCGTCTTTCTTGCTGCCATTTTCACCCAGTGCATCAATGTAACCGGCATATTCAGTGTAATAACCAACGATTCGTAAAGCTGCCTTACCGTCAGCGAACGGCGCGTTGTACATACCCTTAACACTGCCGCCGAAATCACCATCGGTAACCGTATTGATATTGGCTTCAAAGGAACCCTCGCTGTGTTCCAGGTTAGGCTGGTTGGTGATGTAACGAATGGTACCGCCAACTGATCCTGAGCCAAACAGCGTGCCCTGTGGGCCACGCAGGGTTTCAACGCGATTCAAATCATACAAATCCAGATCAGGGGTGAACAGGGACAGGGAGATGACCGATTCGTCAAGATAAACACCAACCTGCTCTTTAACGCCTGGCTGGTCACGAACGATTTGACCGGCCGAAACACCGCGGATTGCGACCTGGCTTTGGCCGGGACCCAGGTTCTGTACCGTCAAGCCGGCAACGTTCCTGGAAAGTTCTTCAAGGTTGGTTGCACCGGAACGCTCAATATCTGCCTGCGTCTGGGCGTTGATGGAAAAAGGTACATCCTTGATCGTTGAAGCGCGTTTGGTCGCGGTAACGATGATCTCTTCTACAGCGGTATCTTCATCTTCCTGCGCGTTTGCAACGACAGAGGTCGACATCAGCGCAGCAAAACTGGAAAGCAAAAAAATCTTGTGGCTAAAGCTAGTCATGTGATTCTCCCGGGAAATGGTGACAAGTTGAAATTATTGTTATACGAACATTATTCGGCAAAGATCAATTATTTGTCAACCGCTAATGATTATCATTTACCCTGACTCAGGGCGGTTATCTTCAATAAAACCAGCAGCAGCAGGCCAGCAACCCAGTTGTGTGCGACAGCCAGTTGGATGGGTAAATCCGAGCTAATGGCAGTAATACCAATTGAGATTTCCGCTGTCACCAGTATTAATGCTATAGCACCAGCCTTGCGTAATCGGCCACCCACGCTCCAGGCCATGAAACCAACAGCAAGAACCATCAATGTGGTCACAACCGCACCAAGCCGGTGTGCAATGTGAATGTCAATCCGCTCCTGACCACCTATGGCCTGCCCCATTGAAGTAACTTCATGATGCCGGGATAAATCCATTGCTTTCCAGATTTCAGAACCGGGTAACCAGGCGCCGTGACAATCGGGTAGAGTCAGGCAGGACGTAGCAGCAAAATTAGCGCTGGTCAGGCCGCCAAGCAGAATTTGCAAAGCCAGTACAAGGACAGTCGTAACAACTAATACTCCGGGTAATGATGCCTGCTGCTGAGCCTGGTCGTTTCCACCACTATCCTTGAAAAGCATCCAGCCCAACAGCCCAAGCATCAGGAACCCGCCACTGAGGTTGCCCATCACAACAGCAGGACTATGCAAGCCCCCTGACTTTATTCCGAGCAAGGCTAAATAGACCGTGAGACCCAGCAGTACGAGTGAGATCAGCCTGTCTCTTCTCAGTTTGAGTGACAAAACCACCAATAAAACAATCAACAAACCCAGCACACTGGCGACGAGGCGGTGCAACGACGTCGCCCATGCCAGGGGCTGACTGGCTTCGGCAACGATACGCTGGTAAGCATTTTCGCTGGATATCGTCTGGCTGACCGCAGGCGGGTCACCAATTCGTCCGTAACAGGCAGGCCAGTCGGCACAACCGATGCCGGAATGTGTCAAACGAAGATAGGCACTCAGGGAAACCAGAACCATAACCAGCAATAATGACACCCAGACCGTCGCCCTCATACTACTACTCCCGTCTAGTCCTTGACCCGTTGCAGCAGGCTAGCCTCACCCCTCACCAGTCTTACCCTGCCCGGTGTCGCCTTCCATTCGACCCGGTCATGGCCGAAATTAAAACTCCACCGCCAGGCCGCGTTGTACTGAAACTGGTAATCATTACTCGACCAGTATTCTTCAGACTGTGTATAAGGAAAGATATCCATATTGATGGTCGGCGGGTTGCCTGGCTTACGCGGATCGGAAATTGAGCCCAGTTCATCGCGCGATGGCATGCGCCAATCGCTGTGCCCGCAATAACCAGTTTCATTAACCGCGATGACGTATGCATTGGTATCGCATTCACTACCTGCACAAGTACCGGCATCTTTAACGCCACGGTAATCCAGTTCCCCCTCAAACGATTCGTCCAGGCTATACCAACTGTATGTGTTGCGCCAGTCACGCAGCCCCGGCAGGTCAGATTTAACTTCCCATACCAGGCCGATGAACTGATCCTGAACACAATCGTTATCCTCCGACTGACCTTCCACGGGCCGACCATCGGAACCAATGGCCAGGTATTTTGTATCATGAATTTCCGGACCGGGACCACTTTCGCGCTCGCAAGCGTTAAGTAACAGAAGAATTACAGTCGCTGCGAGCAACACTGGTGCAGTTTGCGGGTTTATCATTTTTCTATTTTTCTCCACTGAAAATACTTTAAAAGTCTAGAAACAACTGTAATTGATTTATCTCATAATTTTAATTGATCTATGTCATAAACTTTCAAAATTTTCCTGTTAATGTTAAGTTGAGAGCATATATGGTTTAAATATATAACGATCCATTCAGGGAGATAATTATAGTGAATCAAGAAACCCCTACCACCGAACAAACAGAACGCGTTCCAATCATGCAGCGCATTATAGATAACCCCTTCTTGCTTTTGTTCATTGGCGTCGTTGTTCCAACAGTGTTTTACGTAGTTTGGGGAATAATGGAACTGGTGAGCATACCCCTCGCAAACTAACCATAACAAAGAGGTGAAAACGTGACTTCCATTCAACCACCTTCAGAAACTATCTGGTGGAAACAACCACTGGATCGCGTCGAGGGAACCTGGATCGCCATTGCGCTCGTATGGTCCCTGATCATGTTCGTCATGATGCCTGTGTGGCATATTTATGGAAAGCAGAATCTTTCCAATGAAGCCTATAGAACCACACCTGCCGCCTACATGGCTAAAACCCAGGCAATGGTGGACCAGTACACCGTTCGTACCATGACCGACCAACAGATTCCGGTGGTGAAACCACCACCAGGCAGCGACGTCTACCTGCTCGGAAGGCTGTGGCAATGGTGGCCTATTATTGAACTGGAAAAAGGCCAAACCTACCGTCTGCACATTGCGTCCATGGACTGGCAGCACGGCTTCTCGCTGCAACCACAAAATATTAACCTACAAATCCTGCCGGGTTACGAAATGGTAGTGACCATTACACCCGATACCAGTGGGGATCAGACCATCATCTGCAATGAATATTGCGGCATCGGTCATCACAATATGCTCGGTAAAATCCTGGTAACAGAGGGCGGATCATGAAAACAGAACAATTCAGAACCTGTCCGGAATCGGGACTTCAATTTCACAAACCGGCAGAAATGCTGACACGCGCCCATGCGGTACTCGCCGTT
>QNFS01000215.1 GCA_003646415.1 Gammaproteobacteria bacterium | reverse complement strand
GTGGCAAAACTGAAGTCTGGCAAAAACTGCATGATCCTGATCGGCGGCCGGGAAGTGGACAGCCAGCGCGGCCTGATGCTGAGCCGTATTGGCAAGGCCTGCGGATCCCGGGTCAGTACTGACGTCTTTCCCGCCCGCGTGGCGCGCGGTGCCGGTACTGCAGTACTTGACCGCTTGCCCTACCTGGCGGAGTTGGCCATAGATCACATCAAAGACGTGGATCACCTGATACTCATCGGCGCCCCCGCACCCGTATCATTTTTTGCCTATCCCAATGTGCCCAGCGCGATCGCGCCCCAGGGCTGTGATGAATTTGTGCTGGCCGGCCCCGATGACGATATCGACCAGGTGCTGGAAGCCCTGCTGGAGAAACTGGATGCGATAAACGTTGAACCCGATGTACAGCCCCTCACCATTCCCGATCTTCCATCGGGCGCGCTGGACGTCAACAGTGCCGCGTTGACTATTGCCCACTTCCTGCCGGAGAACGCTATTGTTGTCGACGAATCCATCACCTCCGGTATGTCGATTTTTCCGCTGACCACCACCGCCCAGCCCCATGACTGGTTGAACCTGACCGGGGGCGCTATCGGTTGGGGCTTGCCCGCGTCGGTGGGCGCCGCGATCGCCTGTCCCCAGCGCAAGGTCATTAGCCTGGAAGGAGATGGCAGCGCCATGTACACTATCCAGTCCCTGTGGACCATGGCACGGGAGAACCTGGATATAACGGTAGTAATCTTCAACAATCGCAAGTACAGCGTGCTGGAAATGGAGTTCGCCCGCACCGGTGCGCGCGGTGGTACGCCGGGACCCAAGGCGGCCAGCACCCTGGCTATCGGTGGCCCGGATATGGACTTTGTAGCCCTGGCCACGGGTATGGGTGTACAGGCGACTCGCGCGACTACCGCCGAGGAATTCAACAGCCAGTTTGAGCAGGCCATGCAAGCAAAGGGGCCGCGCCTGATCGACGCCATGGTGCCCACGCTGTTTTAAATAAACCCAGAGAATCATACTATGAAAAACTACAAAATCGCGCTGTTGGCGGGAGACGGCATCGGCCCGGAAATCATGCAAGAGGCTGTCAAGATATTTAAGCTGGTTGAAGAGCGCAATGCTGTCAGTTTTGAGCTCATCCCCGCCGACTTTGGCGCCGGCGCCTATTTCAAGTGCGGCCACCCCTTTCCGGATGAGACCAAAGCGGTCTGTGATGCGGCGGATGCCATTATCAAGGGCCCGATTGGCCTGAGTCATGAGGAGTCCAAAAAGATCACGGTGGATATGCAACCGGAGCGGGGCGCTCTGCTACCCCTGCGCAGGCGTTACAACACCTTCGCTAATTTCCGCCCGGTGTTCCTGCCCAAGGCTTTAGGGCATTTCTCGCCGCTGAAACCTGAGATCATCGGTGAGGGCATTGACCTGATCATGGTTCGCGAGTTGGTGGGTGGATTATATTTTGGTGAAAAGGAAGTGGGCGTAAACGAACAGGGCCTGCGCTATGTGAAAGAAACGCTGGAATATGACGAGGAGCAGATTCGCCGGATTATGCACGAGGCCCTGCAGCTATCCATGCGTCGAAAAAAGGTGCTGCACAATATCCACAAGAGCAACGTGCTGAAATCCAGTGTGCTGTGGAACGAGGTGCTGGAGGAGGTTGCTGTTGAATACCCTGACGTTGAAATCAGGCATATTCTGGTCGATGCGGCGGCTACCCTGTTGTGTCTCAACCCCGGGCAATTCGACGTCATGGTAATGGAGAATATGTTTGGCGATATCCTCAGTGACCAGGGTGGTGGTATTTTAGGCTCCCTGGGCCTGATGCCGTCAGCCTGCAAAGGCCCAGAGAAGAGCTACTATGAGCCATCACACGGCTCCGCGCCCGATATCGCCGGACAAAACATCGCCAACCCGTACTCCATGATTGGCTCGGTCGCGATGATGCTGGAAAACAGCTTTAACATGCTCGAGGAGTCAAAGAATGTGTGGAGCGCGATGCAGAGTGTATTCGCCGACGGTTATTCAACCGCGGATTTGTCCAGGCCCGGCAGCGGTGTGAAGATGATCAATACCGATGAGTTTGGCGATAAGGTGGTAGCAGCCCTCAGGGCAATGCCAAAAGTGGGTTAGGCTGAGTTGCTGTCATTCCCGCCTTTCAGGGGGATGATTCGCCACAGGAACGATGTTCAGTGACTTCCCCGTAGAGAGAAAACCCCCTCGTTGCCGGCTCGCTCGTGCAATTGCAGATTGATAATCCGCAGCGTCGCTAATATGGCCGCAAAGACCTGGTTGGAATGCACGCCGCGGGTTTTGAATTCCTGTTCGCCACAATCCCAGGTAATCACGCACTCAGTCAGGGCGTTGGTGTGGCCACCTTTGGGGATGCGCACCTCATAATCCAGCAGGGTTGGCAGTTGGTAGTTTTTTGATGCCATGATTTTGTTGATGGCGAAGATAAAGGCATTGAAACCGCCGTTACCGGCGCCGGAGGCCTGCTGGATATCACCATCAAGATCGACCCGGATACTCACCGTGGATTCCAGGTCGAGACCGCTGGTGATAGAGCAGTTAAGCAACTTGATGTGGTGATAGCTTTTGCTCTCCAGCACTTCGGCAATGATAAAAGGTAAGTCCTCGACGGTGATCAGTTCTTTTGAATCGCCCAGTTTGACCACTCGCGCCAGTACTTTTTTCTGGTTTTCTTCAGACAGATTAAGCCCCAGCGCCTCAAGGTTTTTTGCCAGGGATGCCTTGCCGCTCATTTTTCCCAGTGCGTAGCTGCGGGTGCGGGCAAAACGCTCCGGGCTGAGCCGGGTTTTGTAGAGCCCGCCTTTCTGGTCGCCGTCCGCGTGAATCCCGGCGGTTTGAGTGAAGACATCAGCGCCCACGATGGGGGAGTTGGCAGGCACCCGTTTGCCGGAGAAGGTCTCCACCATATTGCTCAGGTGCACCATGTAGCTTTCGTCAATGGATAAGTCCATGCCCAGTTTGTCGCGCAAAACGACGCTTATCTCTGATAGTGACGCATTGCCCGCTCTCTCACCCAGGCAGTTTATCGTGCAGTGTACCGAACTGACCCCGGCGCGCACCGCAGCCATGACGTTTGCGGTGGCCAGGCCATAATCATTATGCGGGTGGAAGTCGAATTGTTGCTCGGGGTAGCGCCCGCACATATCCCCGAGGCTATCGAACACCTCATCGGGTGACATGACGCCCAGTGTATCGGGCAACATAAAATGCCTGATACCACAATTTTTCAGTTGATCCATCATGCTGTAAACATAGTCGCGGCTATCGCGGTAGCCGTTTGACCAGTCTTCGAGGTAGGCGTTGACCACCAGCCCCCGCTCTTTTGCATACGCCACTGTTTGCAAAATTTCCGCCACATGCTGGTCCAGCGTTTTTCCCAATTGCTCGCGGCAATGCTTTTCGCTGCCCTTGGTCAACAGATTAATAACCCGGCCTTGCGCCTGCAGAATCCAGTCCACACTTTTTTTGTGATCTACAAAACCCAATACTTCAATGTGATCGGCCAGGCCCTGCTCCTGCGCCCATTGGTTGATGTTGGCTACCGCTTCCATCTCCCCCTCCGACACCCGAGCGGACGCCACCTCGATGCGGTCGACCTTGAGCAATTGCAACAGCGCCTTGGCGATATTAACTTTCTCGGCAGGCGAAAAAGAGACGCCCTGGGTTTGCTCACCGTCGCGCAGGGTGGTATCCATTAACTGAATATGTCTGGCGGTTGTCGTCATGAAGGGGCTACTCCGCTCGGGCCTGTTGCCACAACCAGGGCAGTGCCTGTTTTTGTCGCTGTTCAAAGGTGGTAATTTTATCTTCGTGCTTGAGGGTCAGTGCAATATCATCCAGGCCATTGAGCATGTTGTTTTTGCGGAAGGGTTCAATATCAAAATCAAAACCGTTTCCCCCGGGTGTGGTGACTTTTTGGTTTTCCAGATCGACAAAAAATTTCACACCTTCGTTAGCGGCAATCTCGCTCATCAGGGCTTCGAGCGTGGCGCTGTCCACTATCAGGGGCAGAATGCTGTTTTTAAAGCAGTTGTTATAGAAAATATCCGCAAAGCTGGTGGAGATAATAGTGTTGAAGCCGTAGTCGGCAATAGCCCAGGGTGCGTGCTCG
>QNFS01000214.1 GCA_003646415.1 Gammaproteobacteria bacterium | reverse complement strand
TAAAACCCGCGCTTTTCCGGACAATAACGCCCTGATATTTGCATTGCCAGGATCACCCATGACTACCCTGAATATTTTGATGGCCCAGATGAATACTTTCGTCGGGGATTTTGAGGGAAATACCGAGAAAGTTATCAAGGTAATTAAACACGCTGAACAGGAGCGTAATGTTCCTGTTGTTGTTTTTCCCGAACTGACTCTCTGCGGTTACCCTCCGGAAGACTTATTACTGCGGCCCAGTATTGAACTGCGGGTCAGCCATGCATTAAAAAAAATATGTGACCAACTGACCGGCCCGGCCTATGTGGTTGTGGGGTATCCACTGCGGGAGGGCGGCTCCCTCTACAATGTAGTTGGCGTACTCCACAAGGGTGAGATCATCGCCGAGTACCGCAAGCAGTGCCTGCCGAATTATCAGGTATTCGACGAAAAGCGCTATTTCAGTGTTGGTGATAAACCCTGTGTCGTGGATATAGAAGGTGTACGGGTAGGGCTGAGTATCTGTGAGGACATCTGGGAAGATGGACCCACAGCCCAGGCCGCTGCCGCCGGGGCGGAGCTGTTACTCAATATAAACTCCTCGCCCTACCACCGTGGCAAACGCGGTGAGCGCTGGGATCTAGTAGGCGAACGGGCCCGGCAGGTCGGCTTCCCCATTGTCTATGTCAACCAGGTGGGTGGCCAGGATGAGCTGGTGTTTGATGGTGGTTCCTTCGCTGTTGCCGCTGACGGCACCGTGGTGGCCGCAGCGCCCAATTTCGAGGAGGGTGATTACGCTTTGCAGTTGGAGTTTGGCAACGGGCCGGCAAAGATTACGGGGCTAAAAGTCTATCCGCCACTGGATGAGCTGGAGGCGACATGGCGGGCCCTGGTGCTGGGCGTTCGCGATTACGTCAACAAGAATCGCTTTCGGGGTGTGGTGTTGGGCTTGTCCGGTGGTATCGATTCTGCCCTGACTCTGGCGGTGGCCGTGGAAGCCCTGGGCTCTGAGCGGGTGGAGGCGGTGATGATGCCCTTTCGCTATACCTTGCAGATGAGCGTGGAGGATGCGGCGGAGCAGTCCCGTTTGTTGGGGGTGAAGCATAAAGTGATCTCTATAGAGCCGCTTTATGAGGCGTTTATGGCCAGCCTGCAGGAGGAGTTCGCCGGAACCCGGCCGGATACCACCGAGGAAAACCTGCAGGCTCGCTGCCGGGGCGTGCTGCTGATGTCTATCTCCAACAAGAAGGGCAGCCTGGTCCTCACTACGGGAAACAAGAGTGAGATGGCGGTGGGCTACTCCACCCTGTACGGTGATATGGCCGGGGGCTTCGATGTACTCAAGGACGTGCCCAAAACCCTGGTTTTTGACCTGTGCCGCTACCGCAATACACTGGGTCCCTGTATCCCCCAACGGGTAATAGACCGGCCACCCTCGGCCGAGCTGGCGCCGGACCAGAAAGACGAGGACAGCCTGCCGCCCTACGATGTGCTGGATCGCATTCTGGAACTCTATGTGGAGGAGGATTACAGCGCGGAGGCCATTATCGCCACCGGTATGGAGCGGGAGCAGGTGCACAGGGTGTTACGCCTGGTGGACCTGAATGAGTACAAGCGTCGTCAGGCGCCTATCGGGGTGCGTATTACCCGCCGCGGGTTCGGGCGGGACCGGCGCTACCCGATCACGTCCGGGTGGAGTATTGGAGAGTGACCTAAATTTTCGGGCGGTTATTGAACTGGGGTGGTGTGGGCGGATCAAACAGCCCGAACGAGCCCTTGTTTATCCAGGAGCGCTGCAGTCCGTCCAGGGTGTAGACACTGACAAACTCCCCGTTTTTGTCCAGTGACGGGTGCTGCGGATAGTTCATCGTCAGCACGTCGATGGAATCCCTGGCCAGATCATCCATCCCCAGCAAAATATAGCCCTGTGCCATGACGGCCAGGCCGTCAGCCACCGCCGGTGTGCGCTCGAAATTCTCTACCACGTAGCGGCCCCGGTTGGTGGCGGCAAGGTAGGCGCCGCGGCGGAAATAGTAGTTGGCCACGTTGATTTCATGCCGCGCCAACATGTTGCGTAGATATATCATGCGCGCCTTGGCATCGGCGGCGTAGGGGCTGTCCGGGTAGCGCGAAAGCAGCTGCACGAACTCGGCAAAAGCCTCCCTGGCGTGGCTGGTATCGCGCCGGGTGTCGTCGGTGGGGATGAAACGGGAAAAGATGTCATCGTCGCCGGTGTAAGCGGCCAGGCCCTTCATATAGTAGGCGTAGTCCACATTGGGGTGTTGCGGGTGCAGGCGGATGAAGCGATCCGCCGCCTCTACCGCGGCCTCATGTTCATAGGCGTTGTAGTGGGCGAAGATCAGCTCGAGTTGGGCCTGCTCCGCATACTTGCCAAAGGGGTAGCGTGACTCCAGTAACTGCAGGCTCTGCACTGCCAGGTCATAGTTGGTGTTGCGCAGGTAGCGTTGTGCGTCCTCGTACATTTGCTGTTCACCGGTATCCGCGGAGAGTTCCGGCAGTTCATCATTGCCGGCGCAACCGTACAGAGCCAGGCTGAGTAATAGGACCAGAGCGTATTTCAATGCTTCCACCAAATCGGGTAGCGCGGGCGTGCTAATATGCACAGCCGCTGTTGGGTCGGTATTTAACCACAGGCGGGCAGCTGCATAAACAGGAAATGTGATGAGCAACAGGATAGAACTTGAGGCTGTGGTGCCGGATGACCTGGGTGGTGACAGGCTGGACCAGGTAGCGGCGCGGCTGTTTCCAGATTACTCCCGCTCCCGATTGCAGGCCTGGATCAAAAAAGGTGAGTTGCAGGTGGATGGCCAACAGCGCAGGCCGCGGGATAAAGTGTCCCCGGGGGCTGTACTGCTGATCAATGCCGAACTGGAGCGGGAAGTGGGGTGGCAGCCCCAGGAAATCGAGCTGGATATTATCTATGAAGATGCCAGTATCCTGGTGTTGAATAAGCCCGCGGGGCTGGTGGTGCACCCGGCGGCCGGTCATCCTGACGGTACACTGGTTAACGCGCTGCTGGCCCATGCGCCGGAATTGGCGCAATTACCCCGCGGCGGCATCGTGCATCGCCTGGACATGGATACCTCGGGCATTATGGTGGTGGCCAGGACCCTGGCGGCTCACAACCACCTGGTGGAGCAACTGCAAACCCGGACCGTCAAGCGGGAATACTGCGCCGTATGTATTGGCGCCATGACCGGCGGCGGGACCATCGATGAGCCCATGGGGCGACACCCCAAACAGCGCAAAAAGATGGCCGTTCTCGCCGCAGGAGGCAAGCCGGCTATTACCCATTACCGGATAGCCCGGCGCTTCGGTCATCACACCCAAATTACCGTGAACCTGGAGACGGGGCGAACCCACCAGATAAGGGTGCATATGGCCCACCGGCATTATCCCCTGATTGGGGATCCGGTATACGGTGGGCGCCCCCGTATACCCAAGGGCGCCCCCGGTATTCTCATTGACGCCCTGCGGGGCTTTCGCCGGCAGGCCCTGCACGCCCAGGCGCTGGGGCTGACTCACCCGCAAACGGGGGAAAGAATGCAGTTCGAATGCCCGTTGCCGGAGGATATGATTGGCCTGCTTGCCGTGCTGCAACAGGAAGATCCGCCCATTGCCCGCGACACTACACTTTATTGAGCCTGACTGGCCGGCCCCGGCCAATGTTCTGGCCCTGTCTACCACCAGGCAGGGGGGGTGCAGTGCCTCGCCCTTTGCGAGCTTGAATCTGGGCCACCATGTGGGAGACAGTGCCGCAGCGGTGGCTGAGAATCGTGGTCTTGTAGCCTCCGCACTGCCCGTCGGCACTGGTATCCAGTGGCTTTCCCAGGTACATGGTACCCGGGTGGTGGAAGCGGGCCGGGGTTGCGAGTACCCGCAAGCGGATGCCGCCTGGAGTCGGCATGTAAAGAAGGCCTGCGCCGTGCTGAGCGCAGACTGCCTGCCGGTACTGTTTTGCTCGACGTCCGGTGACCGCGTAGCTGCCGCTCACGCCGGTTGGCGGGGCTTGCTCGATGGTGTGTTGGAAGCCACGGTGGCGGCTATGGGCGTGGATTCTGATCAAATCCTGGCCTGGATGGGCCCGGCCATCGGGCCGCGGGCATTCGAGGTGGGGCCTGAAGTCAGGGAGCAATACCTGGCGGCAG
>QNFS01000213.1 GCA_003646415.1 Gammaproteobacteria bacterium | reverse complement strand
CTGTACGCTTAGTTAAGTCTTACCCCTTAAACTTTCTACCAGACGAGGACGAGTTCTTAGCTGACCTTGAACCCGAAGAAGAATAAACTTGACAATAGCAAAAGGACTTGCTATAATTACCCCAACGTCAACAACCAGAGGTAATACATCATGGCATCAGTAAGCAGCAACGACAACTTTATCGACTCCCGCGACGTGGAGATTGAAGCTGACCAATATCAGTCGGACATCGACGACAAGGAAGAAGAAATTAACGACACTACAGAAGAACTGGACGAAGCTCGCGAAATCGACGACGACGAAGCTATCGCGGACTTGGACGGCAAACTAGCAAACTTACAGGACGAGTTAACTGACCTTAAAGAAGAAAGCGAAAGTATCTTGGAACTGCACGAAGAATGCGAAAACTACGCACGCGGTGGCAGCCTTATAAACGAATCGTACTTTACCGAATACTGCGAAGAGTTTGCGTATGACTGTGGTGAAATTAGCCGCGACAGTTCAATGTCACAATATGTAGATTGGGACAGATACGCAGAAGATAGTAAAATGGACTACACTACCATTACCTTTGAAGGTACAGACTTTTACGTGCAAGGATAAATTAATACTTGACAACAGCAAAAGGACTTGCTACAATACACACTTAGTCAACAAACACAGGAAAACATCATGGGTTACGAAGTTCAAATGTTAGTAGGTAAAGTCCACAGAGGTTTTGGTGTCGGTGACGACATTGACAGAGATTGGTTTCAACTTTATGCTACAGTAGACTTATGCAAGCCGGGTGAATCTGCTTTGGATGACTTGTCGAATGCTTCTAAAGAAAAAGAAATTTATACTTATGCTGTCATGGGCGACGGCGACACCTCAGTAATAGATGACCGTTACGGCAAAACGCTCAGACCTATACCTATTCAAGATGCACTGGAAGCATTGCACAGTGACCAACGTAGAGATTACTACCGCCGTTTTGGTTGGGCAATAGCTTTACTGGAAAGTATGGTGCAAGAAGAAGGCGGCAATCTTTCAGTAGTTTTGTGGGGATATTAACTTGACAAGTGGTTGGGGATGTACTATAATATCCCCAACGTCAACAAACAGGAAAACATCATGGCAGACACAACATTTATACTGGTAGCAGTCGCAGACAATGAACCCGCACGCGCGTTAGTAGAAAATCTAATGGAAGGGATGGGTGGTAAAGTTGTGGACATGGTATCAGCCGAATCAGACGTAGTTGAAATACAGGGCTACCCTGCAATAAAATGGGATGAGGATTATCTTAATGACTGACACAACATTTATACTGGTAGCGGTAACAGGTGTAGAAAGCGAAGCCGCAGCAGTGGCAGCTATCGAAAACCTAGACAACGCTGAACAGCGCTTTGAAGTTTTGGAAACTGTAATAGATGACGGTGGAACACCCGACGACCCTGTTATATATTTCCCTTGACAATTAGGTTACAAACTGGTACACTAGCTTTACTTAATTAATTGTGAGAGATTAAACATGAAAACAAACAGACACGTAGAATATTCATTCTTAGCAAGCGGATATGTTAACAGCACTATTGTGTTAACAGACGACAGCATAACCCCCGACAAGCTCATGGTACTACTAAACACTGGCGACGCTACCACTTCGGTTGTAGAAGGTCAAGACGTTATTCTGTGGGCGGACATTGCGAAGCCTAAAGTTATCGGTGTAGTCAATTCAACTGAACCTGAAATGGACTACGAAGAGTTTGACATCATTCAGGTGACAGACTTCCCCGTGGAAACACCACTACCACCATTTGACCTTACCCGCATCTCCCTTGCTGGTGCAATAGCCGAGTTCATTTTTGAACCTGAAAAATCCACAACAGAAATTATGCAAATACTTACCGTGGCTGGTGGACATGAACCTGAGCTGGTGGTTGAAGAACAATATTCTGGTCTGTCTGGTAAGCAGCTATTAAAAGAAATCGACCTTATGGAACGTGGGCTTAAAAGCCTTATGTCAATGGCTTACGACGCTGGTAAACTTGGGCAGGAGCTGGTATAATGCACGTACCCTTCCCAACTAAAAAAGAATACCTTGAATTCTTTAATGGCTTCCTGACATCGCGCACGCAGGACATGACAGACTATGTCAACCGCTGCATGAACGACGACGGGGACACCGAAGAAACCTCACAACGCATTTGTATTATCAATGCTATCAATAATCTGGAAGCTGCAATTGCTGGTACAGAAATTGAAGACCTTATAATTTCGGAGAAAAAATAATGGGACATCAAGTACGCACTGAACCGCTAACCATCGCGGAAATAAAAGCCAAGTCAGCTGACAACTTTGTAAATGAAGTTATTCAAATATCGCTTGGTGAAATAATCGAAAGCAGCCTTGAAGGTTTTCTGGATATCTTAGAAGACAGGGTAATTGGTGACGCAGGCGCTCTAACTGACCTCGAATACGACATTGTGGGTAATGGTATGTACAACGACCTGCACATGCGTGTTACTGGTTTTGTGACATTAACGGAGGACATGTAATGGCTACAATTAAATTCAGACCAAACGACCCTGCCCCTTCAGACGCAGAACGCACGCAATACAACGTATTCATAAGTGGCAAGTTTACTGGCTACATAGCAAGAGACTGGATGGACTACTGGACATATTACGTAAATGGCGTTAACTTCTTTGACCATAGTCACTCAGACCGTTGTGACGTGTTTAATGACATCGTAGAACACCACGGTTGACAAATAGGTTACAACCTGCTATACTGGTAGTAATTATCGGAGAACTGAATGAAAATTAAAACAAGGTTAGGACTATCCCGCGTAGGCATGGGTAAGGATACTGTTATGCGCTTTGAGATTGAAGACAGCACATCAGGCACGCGTATCGCTGACATCAGCATCGACATGGAACAGTTCGCCTTCTTAGTATCTGGCTTACATGGCATTGAGGCGGACTGTGAACTATACAGTCTGGAGAATGTTGGGAAAGTATACGAACACAAAGTAGTCAACATCGACGCCCCCACAGACATGCCACGAAAGGTAGACGACGACGTGGAATCAATCGAAGACCTTCTATCCCCATATGAAGTAGATGGCTGGAAAGCTAACGTCAGTGACCTGTTCAACCACCACAAGCGTGACACCCGTGGTGAAGGGGACCTTCGCCAACATTTCTACAAAGTAGGCTTCGGGCGCTTCGTGGATGCAGATAAATGAATCTCCACAAATGGTTTGCCAACGGGGTGTATACGTCGCTCTTATTAATTCACTTAGTGCTTATACACGTAGTAATGGCATTTGCATTTGATGAAGATAGCAGCATCTGGTGGGGAATACCGTTTGCGTTAGGCTATGCGTTTTTCATAGGGTTAACCATGGGGCTAGTGTACCACTACATCCTCCCGAAAAAAAGTAAAAAATATTGGGAAGATTAGCTTGACTCCTGTAACCTAATTCGATATAATAGACCCAAGCAGACAAGGAATGCAAGAAGGTCTTTTTATTTAAAGGTCTACATAAAACTGGCAACAGCGGCCGATATAGAATCAGCGTGCCGAATCGTGAATCCGCTACTTTAATTATACCATGAAATTAAATGCTTGTCAAGGTTGACACGACTAAAAAAATATGCTATAATGGACTGACGGCCGCGAAAAGGTAAAATTGAAATACACCACGTAGCCCCTGACCCACCCCGGAATTTTAGCACATATAGGTTACAATGTCAACCCCCTGTTACCCGACGAACGGTACTTGACAAATGGGCGCGCCTTTGCTATACTTAAACTGGGAAGGCCCCAAGCGACCCCGAAGAAAAAGTTATCCACAGGTTATCCCCAAAGTTATCCACAGGATACTAACAGCTTATCCACAGCTTAGTCCACAGTTTTTCCACAGTTTTAACTGGCACCTACAGTTACCAATAGTTAAGTAATTGGCTATTATAGTGACCAATGGCATTTAGTAGATAAGTTCTTATGGGTTATATATGCACCATTAGACCGTCTAATGGTTGTTATATGCACCATTTCAAAACTGCTTGACACTGTGGGGGAACTGTGTTACACTGTGTGCTGCTGCTATGGTTGTACGATTCACCGAAAGGCGTTTGTGTAGCTACCGTGCGTGATTCCTATG
>QNFS01000212.1 GCA_003646415.1 Gammaproteobacteria bacterium | reverse complement strand
CCGGTTTATCCCGGTTTACTAAGGAAACGCTGATCAATGTCATTCCCGCAGAGGCGGGAATCTATAAGTCATTGAAAACTATGGACTCCCGCCTGTGTGAGAGTGACAAATAGCGACTTAATCAGATGTTCCCTAAAGTATAGACCTTAAATGCTTCACAAGAGAATGGCTAATGAAAACCTTACACTTGTTACGCCACGCCAAATCCTCCTGGGACCAACCCACCTTCTCCGACCGCGACCGCGGATTGAACAAACGGGGTGTGCGGGACGCGCCGCGTATGGGCGAGGCACTGGCGCAACGTATGGCGCCTATGACTATTGCAGTCAGCCCGGCGCGGCGGGCACAGCTTACCCTCCATGGCCTGTGCGAGGGTTGGCCAGCGCTGGGGGACCAGGTCCATTGCACAGAGGAAGACCTGTACACGTTTTCCTGCGGTGACCTGCTTCAGTGGATAGCCGGGCAGGATGATACTCACCGGGCTCTGTTTGTTATCGCCCACAACCCGGCCCTGACTGATTTGGTAAATACGCTTACCAGGCAGTACAGCCTGGACAATCTTCCCACGGCCGGGTATATAGAGCTGGCGTTGCAGATCGACCACTGGCGGAACTTGCTGCAAGGTTGCGCGGTGGTCCGGTACAGCCTGTTTCCTAAACAACTGAACGATCACTGATTTATATCAGCCTTCGATGATTTTGTATGCCACGCTTCACCGGGTACCGTGCACCACCCGGTGGGGTACGACGTAATATCCGGAGATACTGGTGCGTATTGCGTACCATAATGTTAGGCTTCGCTTTCTTTAACAGCCCGCCCCAAATGGAGAGAATAATGCGCAGTGTTTGCGGTGTTGCCGCCCTTCTTTTGCTGTCCGCTTGCGCAACTCAACCAGAGCTCGGCGAGATGACCCAGTGCACGGAGCCTCGGCCACAAGTGTGCACCATGGAATATGCCCCGGCCTGCGCCAATCTTACCGCTGGCGGCCAAAAGGAATACGCGTCCCCCTGTAACGCCTGCGCCGACGATGCGGTGGCCGGTTATGTGACCGGACCCTGCCCTGAATGAGCCTGACCAATCGCATACTGATCTCCATGGTGGTGGGAGTTCTCTTTGGCTCCCTGTTAAATCTCCTGTTGCACGGCGCAGGCGTGCCGGAAGTTGTTCGGACGGCGTTGGGTGACTATCTGGTAGGCGGTTTGTTTGATGTGGTGGGCCGCATTTTTGTTGCCTCACTCAAGCTGTTGGTGGTGCCCCTGGTACTGGTTTCGCTGATCTGTGGTTCCAGTTCCCTGGGAGACAGATCTCGTATGGGGCCCATTGCGGTCAAGACCCTGGTCTTTTACCTGGGCACTACCGCAGTGGCGGTGAGTGTGGCCCTGCTGTTCGCAGTCTTCATAGGCCCTGGTAATCACGTCGCGCTGGGGGTCGAGGCAAATTTCCAGGTATCGGTGGCGCCGCCACTGGCCGATGTGCTGGTGGATATCTTTCCCTCCAATCCGGTGAAGGCCATGGCCGAAGGCAAGATGCTGCAGATCATCGTGTTCGCGCTGCTGTTTGGTTATGCCATCTCTCGCGCCGGGGAGCCGGGCCGTCGGATCGCCAGTTTCTTCCGGGACATGGAATCGGTGGTGATGAAAATGGTGGAGGTGCTGATGGAGCTGGCGCCCTATGGTGTATTTGCGTTGCTGGCAAAGCTGTTTTCCACTATGGGTATAGGCGCCATCCTGGATCTGGCGGCCTATTTCTTCACCGTCCTGGCGGTACTGCTGTTTCACGCCCTGGTGGTATACAGTTTGATGCTCAGGGGGTTCGCCGGACTGTCGCCGCGGATACTCATCGCCAAGATGCGTCCGGTGTGGGTATTTGCCTTTAGTACGGCGTCCTCCGGCGCCACCCTGCCTGTCACCCTGCGCACGGTGGAACGGCGTATGGGCGTACACAATAGCGTGGCTGGTTTCACGGTTCCGTTGGGGGCCACCATCAATATGGATGGCACCGCCATTATGCAGGGCGTGGCCACTGTTTTCATCGCGCAGGTCTATGGTGTGGATTTGTCCATGACTGCCTTCTTTACGATAATTCTTACCGCCACACTGGCTTCTGTGGGTACCGCTGCGGTACCGGGCGTTGGCCTGATAACCCTCGCCCTGGTGCTGGAGCAGGCCGGCCTGCCAGTAGAGGGCATCGCGTTGATTATCGGTGTCGATCGCCTGTTGGACATGGTGCGCACTGCGGTTAATGTCACCGGTGACGCCACCGTATCTATTATCGTGGCCAGGAGTGAAAACCAGTTCGACGAGCAGGTGTACCTCGATCCCCGGGCTGGTCAGGACCGGGACTTTTCGGATGAGGGTGTATTGCCCAGAGCCTGAAAAAATTGCCCAGAGCCTGAAAAAATTGCCCAAAGCCTGAGAAAACTACCCAGAGCCTCAGAAATTAAAAAAAGGATCAAATAGTCACATGTCGATTCAGTACACCATCGTGCCGGTAACGCCCTACCAGCAGAACTGTTCCATCATTAAATGTGAGACCACCGGCAAAGCCGCTATCGTGGACCCGGGAGGCGATATTGAGAAAATCCTCACCGCGGTGAAGCAAATGGGTGCGACCGTGGAGAAAGTCATCCTGACCCACGCCCACCTGGACCATTGCGCGGCCGCGGACGTATTGCGGCGGCAGCTGGAAGTGCCCATAGAGGGCCCCCACAGGGAAGATGAGTTCTGGCTGGAAAAATTGCCCGAGTGGTGTCAGATGTCCGGCTTTCCCCATGTGGATGCTTTTCTGCCGGATCGCTGGCTGGAGCAGGGCGATACAGTGATGGTCGGTGAGCAGGAGTTACAGGTTATTCACTGCCCCGGGCATACCCCCGGCCACGTGGTATTCCTGTATCGGCCACAGAAGGTGGCCTGGGTGGGAGATGTACTGTTTCAGGGCTCCATAGGCCGTACGGATTTCCCCCGGGGCAACCATGAAGAGCTTATTGCCAGTATCCGCGACAAGCTGTTTCCGCTGGGTGACGATATCACCTTTATTCCGGGCCACGGCCCCACTTCTACCTTCGGCCAGGAACGCCAGACCAATCCTTTTGTCGCGGATTTGGGCTATGGCTGAGTCGGGTACCGAGCGTGAAGCCCTGCTGCGCCAGGAGTATCACGGCCAGACCTCACGCATCCGCTGGCACGATCTGCAGACCTATTACGCCCACGGCAGTGTGATCTGTGTTGCGCCGGGGCTGGATCTGGTGGAAGTCGCGGTGCAACTCGGCCTGGACAATGTTGCCGGCTTTCAGGCCTGGACCGAATCAGGTGAGGTGGCCCCGGTGAATGATCAACAGGCCCTGGCCTGGTACGAGGCCAATGAGGAGTTGTGGGTCGTGGTGGCCCCGCCCTGGGTGCTGGTGCAGCACCAGCGTGTTACTTAATCACTTTGATCCAGTCGCCGGTGCGCGGTTCTCCGCGGGGGTAGAGGCCGTTGAGCAGGCGCAGACGGGCTTCGGCGTCGGGTATGCGGATGCTGGCGGCGAGGCTCGCCATGGTGGCTCCGCGAGGCACCTGGATATAGTGCATATAGCGTGCGGCCCCGGTCTGGCGCTCCCTGGGGTGCATGGGCCTGAAGCTCTCGATCATAGCCAGTAATTGGGTATCCGCGCTGGCAAAATCACTGGCCTCGCCTTCGAACAGGTAGGTCAGGTTGTTATAGTCTATCGCGGCTACGCGACTGGAACTGGCGCCGCCGCTGGCGACTGCGGTATAGCCCTTGAGCCCCGCCTGATCCAGTTCCACACCATCACTGAGCGCACCGCCAAAACTGCCCTCCAGCACCGAGCGCGGGGTCGTGGTCTTGTCCCGCCGGCGGATGGTAAGCTTGAGGCTGGCGCTGCCGTCTACTGCGCTGGCTTCAATCGACTTGGAGCCCGCTGTTACGTCCCACCCTTCTGGCTGTTCGAAGGTGAACCCAAGTTTGTTGTGGTAATAGCGGTTCTGGGCACGCGGGTCCGCAGCGCTGGCTCCCCACACCAGACCCTCTATATGCCGGCGAAAATCACCGGGTATTTCCGGATTCTCAACATATTCTTCAAGCTCCAGTTCACCGGCGGTGCGTATCACCGTTTTCAGGCGTTGGTCATTGCGCGGGTGGGTGGCGTAAAGCCCGTGGTAGGAACCGACTTTTCTGCCGCCGGAT
>QNFS01000211.1 GCA_003646415.1 Gammaproteobacteria bacterium | reverse complement strand
TTTCGTAAAAATCAAGTTTGTCCTTGTGGGCACCAACTGCTAATTGTAGGTTTGTATCATTTGGTCGGTCTTGTTGGAGTTTTTCGTACCATTCACCAACCGGTTCGATATTGATGCCGTGCCATCCGGTGTCGTAAAAAGACTTTGTAACCGAATCAATAACAGGGTCATTGGCGCCAACATCAATATAAAATCCCTTGTCTACGTCCTTGAGGGTGCGACGAAGCATTACGTCTTCATAATTTTGGGCATAGGATATAAAAGTCATCGTGTGATTTCTTCGATCGTTATCGTTGGCTCACTCCATAGTGATCCAATAAAAGTTGTTTTCTCTACGTTTATCATATTGAATACCAGCGCCAAATCGCGCCATTCGTAGTTGCCCGTGAGATGTGTGTCGCTATTCGTCAGTGCGGTTTGGATAGAGTAGCTTCCTACACCAAGATTGGCCGGAAAAGTGATGATAAATTGGTACTCTTCTCCGGCTTTCGGTTTTTTAACAGACTGGTCCGTATGCCAGGTATTGGTGCCATACATTACCTGCCCAAGGCGGTCTTTTATGCCATATCCAAGTACGAGATTTTCTATATCCTTGCGTACTTTAACCTTGATACACAGTTTAACCTGTTCACCGACACCGATAAATTCAGCTGCTTCTCCCTTGCTGTTATACAGGACGATCTCTGTTACCCGCGCCTCTCCCGTACCAGAACTGGTTTGTGCCCTGCCATCTTTAAGTTGTTTGACATCGACAGTACTGTTTTCTTTTTCCGCGATAATGGCATTGTAAAGATCGAACGTTTCCTCGGGATTACCATCTTTTATTACAGCACCGTTTTCCAGCAGGATGGCACGGTCACAAATGCCTTGGATAGCACTTCTATCATGGGAGACGATCAGAAGTGTAGTGCCTTGTTCTTGAAACTCACGAATACGCTGGAAACACTTATGTTGAAAGTAGGCATCACCTACGGATAAAGCTTCGTCGACGATCAGGATCTCGGGGCGATAGGCAGTGGCCACTGAGAAGGCTACGCGCAAATACATACCACTTGAATAGGTGCGTATTGGCTCATAAAAGTACTCACCGATCTCTGCAAAGGACTCGATGTCCGGCAATGCCTGTTGGATTTGCTCACCGCTAAAGCCCATCAGGCCAGCGGCATGGATGACGTTTTGTCGACCCGTGAGTTCGGGATTAAAACCCATACCCAGTTCCAATATCGCTGCAATTCGTCCGTTGACTACACAATTGCCTTCAGACGCTGATAGTGTGCCGGTAATCATTTTGAGCAGCGTACTTTTTCCAGCGCCGTTTTGCCCAATGATGCCGATGGCTTCGCCCGGCTCAATATCAAAGTTTACATGCCGTAATACCCAGTTTTCTTCTATAGGCTTAATGGGCAGGCCGATCAAACGCCCGACCCGATGTAGCTCAGATTTGTATACCTTGAAGGCCTTGCCCAGGTTATTGACAGAAAGCAGGCTCATAAGACATCTGCCATTTCTTCACTGGCGCGTTGGAACAGAAAAAAGCCGAAGCCTAATAAAACCATGCTAATGGCGAGAATTATGCTGATTTGCGTGAATTCCGGGGCAGTTCCATAAACCAACACATCCTGGTAGCCCTTTACGATGGGGTACATGGGGTTAAAGTAAAGCAGGTACCGATAGGATTCCGGGATGATTGACAGTGGATACACGATGGGCGTAAACCAGAATGCAATCTGTAAAATAATGGGCACGGCCTGACCAATATCGCGGATAAATACATTTAGCACACCCAGGATCAGGCCAAAGCTGATGCCAAGTGCCAATGTTGCAAGCGTCAATATTGGCAGCCAAAGTATTTGAATGGTCGGCGCGTGTCCAAGTAATGCAAATATCCCCAGGATGGATATAAACAGCATGAAATTATCAAGCAAAGAAGTTCCCACGACGATTGTTGGCAACACAACTTTGGGGAACATCACTTTCTTCAGCAAATTACCTTGTGCTATAAATAAATTGAGACAGCGGGTGATGATGTCAGAAAAAAGACTCCAGGCGAGTATGCCAGCAGTCAAATAGATCGCAAATGAGTATTGGTTGCCAATATTCGGGATTTTTGCTGCGAGCACGTTGGATAGTATTAATGCATAAATCGCTACTTGAGCCAGAGGATTGAAAATAACCCATAAGCCACCCAGGCTGCTTCTGGCAAACCGGGTAGTAAATTCATTTTTAATAGAGCTGAGCACAAAATAACGGTATTGCCAAAGTGCTCGAAACATTATAAACATTTCATGGACCCATTTAATCGGGCATTGTTTTCAGCCCACTTCATAATCACAAGCGTTAACTCCCTTATTTTTATCCATTAATATTTGAATGTTTAGTTCGGTGCCTGACTTTATATTCATCGTCTGAGATTATATTTCAGGATACACCAGATTGCCCACATGCCGTCTTTCCAGCAAATTTTCTTACCCTCTGCATAGGTACGGCCGAAATAGCCGATACCCACCTCGTAAATTCGATAATCACCCTTGGCAATCTTCGCAGTGATTTCCGGTTCAAAGCCAAATCGGTCTTCTTCAATTTCGATAGATTGAATCACCTCGCGGCGAAATGCCTTGTAGCCAGTCTCCATATCAGTGAGGTTCAGGTTGGTAAACATGTTAGATATGAGTGTGAGCAGACCATTGCCCACACGGTGCCAGTAGTACAATACGCGGTTTGGTCTGTGACCCACAAAACGGGAACCGTAAACAATATCGGCTTTGTCTTTAATGATGGGCTCAATCATGACTGCGTAGTCCTGAGGGTCGTACTCAAAGTCCGCATCCTGAACAATCACAAAATCTTTTGTTGAAGCAGCAAAGCCGGTTCGTAGTGCTGCGCCCTTACCCCTGTTGTGACCCTGATAAAATACACGTGCGAGTGTTCCGTCGACTTTTTGTTTTAAAAGTTCGCGGGTACCATCTGTTGAACAATCATCAACAATAATGATTTCTCCTTCATCGCCGATGACATCAATAACAGACTGCACGACTTGCTCAATTGTATTGACTTCGTTGTAACAGGGGATGATTACGGATAAATTCATTTTAGTAAGCAAACATTTCTTGCAGACACGCACAGAGATCTTTTCTGGTATTTGCACCGATAGCACCCAGTTTTTTGACCAATCTGGATTTATCCACTGCCCTGGTTTGGTCAAGCAATATGAGTCCTTTTTTGCCCTTGAATCGACACGCAATGCGAAAGGGGAAGTCAAACCCTTTTGTCGTCATAGGTGCTGCCAATACTGTGGAGAGTCCCGACATTTCATTAGGTGAAATCACTACACAGGGCCGGGTTTTGTTTATCTCTCTGCCTCTTGTGGGGTTAAGATTAACCAGCCACACATCAAATCGCTGTACCGATGCCATTACCATTCCAGTTCGTCGTCTGAGGTAATGGGCAGGTCCAGCCATTCTTCATCGGGAGACTCAATTCCATTCCCGGCAATAGATTGCTCGATGATTTCCTCCCAACCATCTCTGGCCTTTTTCTCGGGTGTTATTAGTAAGCCATTTTTGACCAATTGTAACTTCAGTTCTTTACCCTCCAGATCGGCCTGTTCGATCAGGGGTTTCGGTATTCTGATTCCCTGGGAGTTTCCAATTTTTACTATATGAGTCATGTTTGTACCTGTCATGCACTTGCCTGACGTAACTATAATGTAATTACTTCGTGATTCCAATGCTGGACCAGTGTTTTGGTTTGGCACGGGTTTCATGATTTCTATATTTTCCAGGCTCTTTATTCTCCAGGTAGATAAAACAATACAAAATTGATTGTGCGTTGAAAAGGGTGAAATGGGGATGCGATTAGATATCCTACAGAAATCAACTGCAATTACCCACATTCCGGGGGGGCGAGTCCAGTGTGACGGGGAGTGACGTCAGTGCTGCTTACTCAACCCGGTAAACCACACCCCATTCCCCCTGGTCAACCTGTACCAGCGATTTTTGCCAGGAAGGCTTCCATCCGCGCACCTTTGTTATACCGGCGGGTTGGCCGAAGAAAATAACAAAGTTCAGATTTTCCGGCACCAGTTTTTTCGGGAGACGTCCAACAACATTGACACTGTGCGGTAACAGGTGGTATTTGGCTCTGAGCAGGTAGTAATCGATAGCGTTTTCATCACCCAGGATCAGGATG
>QNFS01000210.1 GCA_003646415.1 Gammaproteobacteria bacterium | reverse complement strand
TGAGGGGGTATCCATCGTGGCCGAGGAAATGTCTGCGCGCTACGCGGTGAGTGCTTCGGGAACTGATGACAGTAGCGTGAGTATGTCGGTGGTGGGTGTATTCAGTTATGCCGACTATGCCGGTATTGTCTCCTGGTTGGAGGGGCTGGAGTTGATCGAGCATGCCAATATAGAGTATATACAGGGAGACCGGGTCGAGCTGCGTTTGCATGCGCAGGCGGATGCAGGGCAATTGGCGGCGATCATTGAACTCAATGAGCGATTAGTGCCACTACCCCCAACTGACCCCAGCGATCAGCTGAGTTACCAGTGGCAGTAAGGGGTACCCGACATCCGCAACTGCCCCTGGAAGTGCAACTGCGGGATGAAGCAACACTGGAGAACTTTTTGGCGGTACCGGCAGTGCGGCCCCTGGTCAGTGCCCTGCAGCAGCAGTTGGAGCCTGGCGGAGAAGCCATGATATTTCTGTATGGGCCATCTGGTACCGGGAAATCCCACCTGCTACAGGCCAGCTGTCATCTGGCCGGCAATCGGGCGCTGTATCTGCCCCTGGCCGATCTGTGTCACTACGCCCCGGAAGATGTGTTGGGGGGGGTGGAAGTCCTGGATCTGGTCTGCCTCGATGATTTGCACTGCGTTGTGGCTGATCAGGATTGGGAGCTGGCGCTGTTTAATCTGTATAACCGGGCGCTACAGTACAACTGTAAGCTTTTAGTGGCTGGTGACGCCGCTCCCCGGGCCCTGGCGCTGGACCTGGCCGACCTGCGCTCGCGCCTGTCCTGGGGTATTGTCTATCAATTGGCGCAGGCTGATGACGAGGAAAAGGCCAATATTTTGCGGTATCGGGCCTCGCGCAGGGGCCTGCTGCTGCCGGTGGAAGTGGCTCGTTATATTGTCAACCGTGCGCCGCGTGCCATGCAGTCGTTACTGGATCTACTGGATGTCCTGGACAAGACCTCGCTGGCGCAGCAACGCGCCTTGTCTATCCCTTTCGTCAAGCAGGTGCTGGGCTGGTGATGGCACTGACCCGAGTGATCTGCGGCCGCTCAAGCAGTGCCAACGGTCCCTCCCGGACATGCCGTCTCATTGGGCTGCAGGTGCAGGTACTTGCGCAGGTAGTACACCGCCAGGTAGAGAGGGCCGGTATCGAGCAGGGCCATCATCGCCTTGAACAGGTAGTTGCTGCCAATCAGTACCAGCAGCGCCTGGAAGGCGATATCGCCGCGCATAAAAGCGGCACCGAAGGTCACCGTAATCACCATCACTGAATCAACCATCTGGCTCATCAGTGTGCTGAAATTGTTGCGTATCCAGAGGTGCTTGCCTTTGGTGACGCGCTTCCAGAAGTGAAACAGTTGTACGTCACAGTACTGGGCCGCTACATAGGCCAGCATCGAGGCGAATACGGCGCCGGAGGTGGTGGCATAGATCAACTGGTATAGTCCAACGCTCTGTTCCACGATGTCACCGTTGGGCAGGGCGACCGGTGCGGCCAGTTGCAGTATCTGCCAGGGTGGCATGTTTTCGGCGGGCACCGCGGGAATGGAATTGCCCAATAGCAGGACAAGCAAAATAAAAAAATTAAGACCCAGGCCTACAGTCACCAGGAAGTTGGCCCTGGACTTGCCATAAAGCTCGCAGATCAGGTCGGTACATAAAAACGTCAAGGGGTAGGGCAGCACACCTACCGCCAGCGCCATGGGCCCCAACTGCACGAAACGGGTGATGCCGATGACGTTGAGCAGGGTCATGGCGCACAGGAAAATGCCTGCCAGCACCAGAAAGGTGCGCTCGCGGCGTTCCCCAAGGTCCTCCCGTGAGATCACGCGTCAGTTTTCCTTCTGGCCCAGGTTGGCGTGTAATACAGCGCCGTTGATCACCGGGTTGTGGTGAGCCCAGCGTATGAGTTCGGCGATTTCATCGGGCTCGATCAGGCGGTTGAAACTGTTCATGCCGGCTATGGCCCGCTCTACCTCGGGGTCGTTGTCCAGGTGGGTGCGTAACATTTCCGTGTTGGTGAAACCGGGGCAGATCAGGGCGGTGTGGATGCCACTGCCCATCAGGTCCTGGCAGGTCGCACGCATCATGCCCAGTTGTGCGTGTTTGCTGACCACGTAGCTGAAAGAGCCCGGTACCGCTTTTTCAGACAGGGTCGAGCCGACGTAGATCACGCTGGATGAGCGCGGCAGTAGCGGCAGCAGTTGCTGGTTGAGGCTATTGATTGCCACCACATTGGTTTCCAGTACCTGCCGCAGGCTGTCGCTGGCGCAATTGCCGGTGCTGTCCTTGCACATCTGGCTGGCATTGTGGACCAGGGTGACAGTGGTGCAGCCTGTGATGGCAGTTATCAGTCTGGCACAGACATTATTGATTGCGGTGTCGCTGGTCAGGTCACAGGGCAGGTTGGTGACCCCGGCCACGGGGCACTCCCTGCGTGACAGGTTGAATACCCGATAGTCTTCAGCGAGGAAGGTCTGGGCCGTCGCCCTGCCGATACCCACGCTGGCGCCGGTGATTATTGCTGCTTTCATTATTCAATCCTTTACCAATGCCCAATGCCGCTTATATGTGCGCTGTCGGGAGAAATAACCGATCGCTGCAGATTCCGCGATTTTGGCAGCGGCGTCAAGTCGGTTGCGCTGTAAGCAGTCAGGCGTGACAATGGCCACTGAATATATGATTTATACAGGGCACTACACTGATTCATGGAGCGATTGACCACTCTTTACATAGACAAGGAAGGCCATAAGTTTTCTGCGGCCCATTATACGATTTTCTCCGCCACCGAGCGGGAGCGTCTGCACGGGCATAATTATTCAGTCTCTGTCCAGATTGTCGCGCCGGTGGGGAACAATGGCTTCTCCGCCGATTACAACCTGTACAAAACGCGTCTGGCCACCCTGTGCGAGGCCCTGGATGAGTATATGCTGCTGGCCGGGGATTCGCCCTATCAGCAGATCGAAGAGGCGGGCGCCTGCTATCGTGTGACCTATGCGGGGCAGGAGATGTTGTTTCTACAAAGCGATACCCTGGTGCTGCCTGTTCGCAATGCCACGGTGGAAGAGTTCTCCCACTACCTGTTGCAGGGGTTGCTGGCGGAATCTGCCGGGGACGATCTGCGCGAGATCGAACTGTGTGTGGCCTCCGGGCCGGGGCAGAAAGGCTGCGCCAGCTGGCGCAAGCCCTGACTCCTAGAGGTCCGGATAATAATATCATGAGGAGTAAGTGTAATGAGCATGGGCAAAAAACTGGGCGCTGAGTTTATCGGCACCTTCTGGCTGGTTCTGGGTGGCTGCGGCAGCGCGGTACTGGCTGCGGCATTTCCCGAGCTGGGTATCGGCTTTGTGGGGGTCGCCCTGGCCTTTGGCCTCACTGTACTGACCATGGCCTTCGCCATCGGCCATATTTCCGGATGTCATCTCAACCCCGCGGTGTCGGTAGGCCTGATGGTTGGCGGGCGCTTTTCATCCCGGGAACTGCTGCCCTATATTGTCGCCCAGGTGCTGGGCGGTCTGGCCGGCGCTGCGGTCCTGTATGTAATTGCCACTGGCCAGGCCGGCTTTGAAACGGCCGGTTTTGCCTCCAACGGTTATGGTGAACACTCGCCCGGCGGCTACAACCTGACATCCGCACTTGTCACCGAGGTGGTGATGACCTTCATGTTCCTGATTATTATCCTGGGCGCCACCGATGAGCGCGCGCCGGCGGGGCTGGCCCCGATAGCCATTGGCCTAGGCCTGACCCTGATCCACCTGATCAGCATCCCGGTCACCAATACCTCGGTCAATCCCGCGCGTAGTACCGGTGTGGCCCTGTTTGAGGGAGGTTGGGCTATTTCCCAGCTGTGGTTGTTCTGGATTGCGCCGATTGTCGGTGCGGCCCTGGCCGGCGTGGTCTATAACTGGCTGGGTAGTGAGGATTGACCTGACCCTTACTGCCCGCTTCATTCACGGGGTTTCTTTTTCATCAGGGGTGTAAAGCCATCATTCGCGGGCTGTGGTTTGCCGCGGTTTTTCTGATTACGCCGCCGTGTCTTGCTCTTTTCCGGTGCGGACTTGTTGCGCTTTTTCTTGCTGCCGGCGGCTTTGCCTGAGGATTTGAGTTTTTTCGGTCCGTTATACTTCGCCTTGAGACCGGGCAGGCTGCGCCGTTCAAAACTCAGCTTGAGGTAGCGCTCGATACTGACCATCAGGTTCCACTCGGAGGCGCTGGCAAAGGA
>QNFS01000209.1 GCA_003646415.1 Gammaproteobacteria bacterium | reverse complement strand
TTTAGCTTTTATTTTAGCTTTAGCTTTTATTTTAGTTTTAGCTTTTGTTTTGGCTTTAAACTTTGTCTTGCCAGAGCGACTAGCCAGCCATTCGGCGGACTCCGCCCACACGGCTTTTTGCGCCTTGGAGCCGATAATCACACCCATATGCCCACCCGGGACGACGCGAAAATCCTTGTCCTTCGAGGCAACGATGTCGATAATCTGTTCCGCGATATCCGCTGGCACGAAAATATCGGTCTCGCCGGCAAAGGCCAACAGGTTGGATTCGATGGCGTCCAGCGCCGCAATGTTACCGCCGATTTCCACTTTGCCTTTACTCAACTGGTTGTCGCCAATCGTAACCGCCATATCCTTTAATACACCACCAGGGTATCGCAGCATATTGTTCAGATAGTCGCCAGTGGTGGAGTGGGACTCGAGGAACTCCCGGTCCGAAAGCCGGGTTATCAGGTCCAGGTAGCTAGTGACACTGCCGACGGGGTCGGTCATCTTGAATGCCAGCGTGGTCAACCACGGCGGTATCGACAAACGGCTGGGGTCCAGCGTATTGAGACGCAGGTTGGAATAGCTGCTCACCAGCTGCGCCGGCCCATTCAGAGCATGGGCGACTCCCGCCAAACCCCCGACCAGACCGCCACCGCTCTGCGGGTCGATAGGACTGGCCACTGTAACAATATTGCGTACGTGCTTATCCAGCTTCTGCCCTTGATACATCAGGCACAACAAGCCACCCAGGCACCAGCCCATCATGGAAACGTCCGTGCTGCCGGAGTGCTCACGGACCTTGGATAGCGCGGTGTCCAGCATGGTGAGTGAGTAGTCCTTGAGGCCCAGGTGAGCATGTTCTTTTTTCGGCTTACCCCAATCCACCAGATACACCTTAAAGCCCGACGCCACCAGATAGCGCACCAGGCTACGCTGGGGCATCAGGTCAAAAGTTTCTGTGGTCACACCCAGTGGCGGCACCAACACCAGCGGCACAGCATGCTGCACACGCTGGATGGGCATCGTGCGGCCATCGACCAACTTGACCTCGTCCTCCTCCGGCAGCTCGTAGTAACGCACCGCCATCAGATCACCGTCATGCACCAACTCAAACCAGGTGCGACCGGACTGGATCAAGGTATCGCGCTTGAACAGCCAATCGACGCCGTTGGCGGTAGTCTCGGCTACCCGATGGTTAAAGGACAGGCCCCGTTTCATCACTTTTTCTACCAGCTTGTTCATCAGGCGCCCTCCCCCTCTCTATCGAATACAAGTTGTTCCAAATCCGCCACCGCTTTACCCATGTAGACGGCCAGGCGCTGTAGGTGTGGCAGTGTGTCTCGCGCACCGGTGAAACCCACATTCAAGGTGCCTGCATAATTGACACAATCAATACTCAGGGCACTGAATTGCATCAATGACCCCAACGGATAAATCGCTTCCATGCGGGCGCCATTGAAGTATCGCGGCTGTTCGGGACCCGGGGTATTTGACACACCCAGGTTAAACAGCGGGGGTACCAACCGCCCTATCCCTGGCATCTGGCTGGCGTATATCGGCGCCGCGCGCATTAAAACATACGGGGTAACCGCCTCATCCGGCAATGACGCACGATCCTTGCGAACTTCCTGCATTGATGTCTTGACCGCTTCCAATCGCGCCAACGGGTCACCGATGTGAGTGCCCAGTGCAACCCGGATACCGGCAATGGCGTTACCTGGCAGACGCTTGCTGCGCTCCTGCAGGGAAACCGGTATAGCGCCGATCAGTGGCTCCTCGGGCAGGGCATTGTATTCCTTGAAAAAGCGCCGCAGGGAACTGCCACACAGATACGACAAAATGACATTGATAGTCGTGTCGGTAGCATCTGCCAGACGCTGGATACGCTGCTGCTCAAATTGTTGCGTGGCAAAGCGGCGCTGAGAATTAATCTGTCGATTCAGCGTTGAACGTGGGGCGCCGTCCGGTAACAGAAAACTGCCATCCGCCTTGCGTTTGAAGGCGTTGCGTAACAAACCTGACGCTGCCTTGCCGATAGACATGATGGCCTCTACAGGGTCCGCAAAGCCATCTTCGTCACTCTCATCCTCATCTCGGTGCTCGCCACTGTGCGGGGACTGCGCCCACAGCGGCGGCATATTGCGCTGTTTGGCACTGGCAGAAAGCCAGGACAGCACCATAGGAATACCGTTTACATTATCAACCAGTGCGTGATGAATCTTAACGTAAAAGGCAAAACGATTACCCGACAGCCCTTCAATCAGGTGGAACTCCCACAGGGGGCGCGAACTGTCCAGTGCATTGCTGTGCAATCGCGACACAATGACACCCAACTCCCGCTCGCCACCCGGGCTGGGCAGGGCTGAGTGGCGAAAATGATAATCCAGGTCAAAATCCTGATCTTCAACCAGCTGGGAGCCAAGCATTACTCCACGTTTACCGGACAAACAACAATCCCAGGGCGGCACCGCCTCGTGAGATTCCCGCATCTGCTGCGCCCACCGGCTCAAATAGTGCTGTGGGGCATTGCGCGGCTTGTGGAAAGTAGCGAGAACACCTACATGCATCGGCGTATCCGCCGATTCCATCATCAGCCAGACCGCATCCAGCGGCTTCATCCGTGTACCATTCATTTATCACCAGCCCTCTGCAGTGAAAAACCTCAAAGTATAACAGGCAGGGGGCAAATTGATATCAGGATCACATCTGCCCCCCGATAGGCAACAGGCCGAAAAACCAGGACTCCGTACGCAGGTAAAAAGATGCCGGGGGCGCATGGCTTTGGGCGCCCTGCTCCCCTATCCACTCAATGTCACCGTTGGTGTCAAGCGCAACCCGCCAGGAATTTTTCCGCTGTAAATCAACCGCCAACAGCTGCCGTAGTTTTGCGTTCAAGGCGGGGCTGTCGATCAATAAACCAACTTCGGTATTCAAGCGCAAGGAGCGCGGATCCATGTTGGCGCTACCGACAAAGAGGCAGCAGTTATCAAACAAAGCACTCTTTTCATGCAGCCCCAGTAGTGCATCAGCTACGTCAGGATCCATGTATAGCTCGCGGCTATGGGCATCAGGGCGCAACTCGTACAACTCGGCGCCGGCCTGCAACAGCGATGGACGATGCCGGACATAAGCCGCATGGGCACTGACATGATTATTGGAACCCAGAGAATTGGTAAATATGCGCACTCGCACACCCCGCCCGACAGCTCGCTCAATGGCGCTGGTCAGGGCCGGGGTGGGAATGAAATAGGCCGACACCAGAAGGAGGTCGTGCTCAACCTCATCGATACGGGCCATCAGCGCCTCAGCCAGTTGCACCGGCGCATCCAGAGCCGGGCTGGCATCGGCTGGCGCATCAACCAGCAATTGCAGGTCTGCCGTGAACGCATTCGCTAACAACGCTGACCAGTCCCCCGGTGTGGATACCGCCAGGTCCTGATGATCATTAGCCTCTTCCAGCAACCATGCCTGGATCGAGGTGAAACCCGGATCCTTCTCCGCCGGCGCCAGGTCTTCTATCGCGAGGCTCCAGGGGTCATTCCAATACAGGTCAAATACTGTCTCCAGCTGCTCCAGGAAAGGGCCATTTACCAGCAACTCGAAATCCCGGAAGTTATGGCTGGACTCGTAGCCGAAATATTCATCCGCCAGGTTGCGGCCGCCCATGATCGCAATCCGGCCATCAACCACCAGCAGTTTGTTGTGCATGCGGTGGTTGATACGAGATAAGTCGTTGAGATTTTCCAGCTCGCGCACGAACATATTGCCGGAGCGTTGCGCCAGCGGATTATAGATGCGGTAACTGATATTGGGATGGTCCGACAAGGCCTGCAGCTCGGGGTCCGCGTGAGCCAGGAAGCTGTCATCGAGCAACACCCGCACGCGAACGCCGCGTTCGCCCGCCGCCACAATCTCGCGCACCAGCGCCAACCCGACACTGTCGTCCTTCCAGATGAAGGTTTGAAGATCGATACTGTCGGTGGCGGCGCGCAGTGCCCGCAATCGCCACTGCAGGGCGTGAGAACCCAGGCTTAACGGCACCAGCCGGTCGTGCTTGGGTAAGTCAGCCAGCCCACTCCACGCTTCGATCGGGGCCTGTGTATGAGCGGGGTCCGCCGGGCGGTCGCGCTGGGGCTCAACACTGGCACAGCCGCTCAGCAGCAACAGGACCACAGCAAACCACCGGCGCCTTATTGACAACATTACACCCCTCCCGCATCCAGTCTCCTGCAGTATAACCCCGGTATAGCCCCGGTATAGCCCCGGT
>QNFS01000208.1 GCA_003646415.1 Gammaproteobacteria bacterium | reverse complement strand
GTTGCGTTGCAGCTGCACATGAACACGGCAACGATGACGGCGTTGATGGCTGCCTACGAGGCTGTCGATCCGATTGCTGTCATCATCCGTCCCGAAGCGTTGGCTAGCTTCGACGCAGGACAGTGGGCCGGGACCGGACTCGTCTCGTCGTTCGAGTGGGCTGGCGACGCTGACGGCGAGTGGGACGTGTCCATGCAAATCGACGGTGATAACGGTTTCAGTTACACCGCCCCAGCGTGATCTAGGAGTAGAACATGGACATACAAGGATTCCTTTGCACCCTGACGCTCGACGGCGAGGACATCACAGTCCTCCTCAACGACCTGTCACTCTCGAGGGCGAAGAACGTAATGTCGAAGCCGACGATGGACGGGACGGGTGTGCCTCAACAGTTGGTAGGCAACAAGACCGGCACGCTCTCCATGAACGGTCAGGTCGATACGGCAGGCCAGGCCGGACTCGAAACTTCGTGGGCGAAGGACGCTTCTGTGGCGTTCAGCCTCGTGGTCGGTGACGGTGCAACCATCGCTGCCGGAACGTATACGGGTGCCGTGGTGCTGTCATCATTCGACATTGATACGGCTGCGTCGGATTCGTTCAACTTTGCACTGTCGGGTGAGACTGCCGGTGTGGTCTACGCAGCACCCGTCTGATGGCAGGCGACCTCACCATTGAGGTTGACGGCTTGAAAGAGTCGATCAGATTTCTGGGCAAGGTCGGCAAAGACCTTCGCAAAGAGGCTGTGAACATCATCAAAGAGAACACGGTCAGAGTGAAGTCTGAGGCACAGGCGAAGATGCAAACGTCGCCGGGTGTGCAGCGCAACGGCTATCCGTTGACGAAGACTGCGATCATTCACCGTGCCTCCGGCAAGGGTGCTTCTGTCGGCATCAACCGTGCCTCATCGAAGGGCCGTAATGCTGCGATCTTCCCAGCCGAGTTCGGAACCTATCAGGCGATGGTGCCTGTGTTCCGTGGCCGTGGCCGTGCGGGTGGTCGTCGTTGGATGGGACAGAACGAGATGCGACGGCGCACGTTCCCTGTGTGGCGTGGCAACCAGTTCAAGCCTCGAGGACGTGCCGGTCCTGGCTGGATCGTCCAGCCGACGATCAGGAAGTGGATGCCGAAGTTCGATAAGCAGTTGGCTGAGGATCTGATGCCAGTGTTCAACGAGGCTGCAAGACGGGCGGGTGTTCCTCGTGGCTAGTTCTAAGAATCGTGTCCTGTGGGATTTCTTTGCTAACACGAAGCCTCTCGAGAAGGGTCTGAAGAACGTCCAGGGCGGCTTTCAGCGAACCCAGAAGGCCTCGTCAAAGATGCAGACGGCGTTCGGTGGCATCACGAAGGTCGTTGGTGCGCTCGGTATCGCTATGGGTGGCCGTGAGCTGTTGCAGTGGGCCGGTGACGCTACCCAGATGGCTATCGCCGCATCTGAGATCGATTCACGCTTCAATGCAGTGTTCGGCTCTGCCACCAAGTTCCGTGACGAGCTTGAAGAGTGGGGCAACATGGCTGGCGTCACGAAGACGGCAGCGGAGGATCTCGCTTCGTCGTTCGGGAACTTGGCACAGACGCAGGGCATCACAGGCAAGGCTTCGTCAGATTTCGCCCTGGACGTTGCCGTGCTGGCAGGCGATATCGCTTCGTTCCAGGACCTCGACCCGGAACGGGTGTTCACTGCGTTGAACAAGGGACTGTTGACGACGGAGAAGGAAGGGTTGAAGGCGTTCGACCTTGCTATCTCCGCCGCCGAGGTTGATCAGCGTGCCTTGACTATCGCTGTCGCTGACGGCAGGACCGAGATCACGAAGGCCGACAAGGCTTACGCATCGTTCGAGATCGCTTCCGAGCAGGCTGGTAAGGCGAACGGCGACCTGGAGAAGACGCAGGATTCGCTAGCGAATCAGCAGCGTCAGGTCACGGCGTCGGTCAAGGAGATGCAGGAGGCGTTCGGTAAGGAGCTGTTGAAGCCCATCGAACAGTTCTCTGAGGCGATAGATACGCAGTCGTCGTCGCTGGAGGAGTTGGGCAAGGTGATGGGCACGGTCGTCCGTAAGGGCATCGAGCCGGTCGCTGAGGCGATGTCTGACGCTAACAGGGCGATGGATGAGGCTGAGCCTCCTACGACTCGTTGGGCTGCTGCGTTGAATGTCGCTAATCAGGTTGTGTCGCAGTTCAGTCCGGCGCTCCGCATCTTGAATATCGCTATCGACGCTGGCGGCAAAGCCAGCCGTGATGCTGCACTTGAGATGGACGAGTTCAAGAAAGGCATCGAGGCTACCGATCAGGCCATCAAGGACTCGCTTCCGATCTCAGAGGACTACATCGCTTTCGCTAAGCAGATCAGGGACGCTCAGGCCGACGTGACAGAGCAGACCGATTTCGCCAAGGATGCGGTTCTCAGGTTGACTGCGGCAGAGATCGAAGCGGCTGGCGGCTTGCAGGGCGTGGCGAACGACATTGGTGCTGCTGCTGCTGCGATGGCTAAGGCGTTGCCGATGTATTCCGAGTTCGCTAAGGCGATGCGTGAGATTGGTGCTGCATCCGGGAACCTGTCCGGTGCTGCTGTTCCGAACCCTGTGAGCGGTTCGCAGAACCAGCGGGATAGTTCCGATTATGGCCGGTACGCTCCCTGATGGCGCTCTCAGACATCCTCGACATTCGGGTGGAGTTCGGTCTTGGTGCAGCAGGCGACTCCGGTTCACTATGGGACAGCGCCTTGTGGGACGAGGGCGTCTGGTCGTCGAACGAGATCAGCTGGACGGACATGACATCGCTGGTGGAAGAGTTCACGACACGCTCGGGCAAGTCCACAGCCTCTAGCACCGTCCTGAAGCGCACCAGGACAGCCTCAGCCGTGTTCACGATGGACAACACCACCGGGGCATTCGTGCCTGATGGGGTGTCTACTCCCGGCTTCCTCACCCTGCGACCGGGCAGGTATGTGCGTGTCTTGGCTCGTCCTACCCACAAGCCTCCGGTCAACATCCCGGACGGCACGACCTGGACTGATGTGACGGGCCGCACGTGGACGGCTCGAGGCTCCGGCATGTTCAAGTCTGCGGGCGGCACAGAAGCTTCATGGGAGCCGATCTGGTACGGGCGCATCGACACTATTGACAACCGGCATGACCGTGGCGCCCTCACAGCCCTCGTGAAATGCACCGACTCATTCGCAGATCTCGCAGTCGATTCTCAGGTCGCTGTCGCCGCCGAGGGTGCAGGTGAAACAGCATCAGCGAGGATCACACGCATCCTGGATCGTATCGGCTGGCCTCTCGACCGCAGGGACATCGCTCCGGGCGGCTACACGATGCAGGCCACAACACTTGCAGGTGATGCGTTGGAATTGTGCGGCATTACGACAGACTCGGCTGGGGCAGACTTCTGGCAGAAGCCCGACGGCGTGTTGGCGTGGAGGGATCAGGGTTGGAAGTCGGAGACTGTCGATTGGATCTTCGGCGGTCTGACCGGCATGCCTGTCCATTCGGTTACGCCAGAGTGGACGTCATTTAGAATCGTGAATGAGGCGCACGTCAGCAGGGCGGGTGGCACCGAACAGATCGTGTCAGATTCGCTCTCACGGGCCATATACGGGCGCAGAACACACACCAGACTCGACTTGGTCAACGACCAGGACGCAGACGTAGCCCAGTTGGGGAACCTGTGGGTCACGGCGTTGAAATGGGATCAGCAGATCGTCACCGAAGTCTCTGTGCTCGCCCAGGATGAGGCGACTGCCGAGTTCATGGTCGGCGTCTCCATCGGCGACCTCATCCAGTTGAGTGTGGACACGATCCATGGCTGGTCCTACACCGTGTTGGAGCACGTCTCTGCTATCGCAGACGACGTGACACCGGAAGGCTGGGTAATGACGCTCGGGTTGACACCGTCCACAGTTCCCAACGAGTACGGTCCATATGCGAGGCCCGAGTATTCGTCAGCATTCCACCTAGGAGGCCCAGATGCCTAAAGCACCAGACGTAGTCGGCGGCGAACCCATCGAGTCCGCCTACTCGAACAACGAGATCAGGAACAAGACGGTGCAGCGGGCTACGAACGCAGCCGACCTTGCTGCCGGTTGGCCCGCACCGGGCGACGGCGAGACGGTGTGGCAGCAAGACACCGACGAGTTGAAGATCTGGACCGGGACGGCGTGGGCTGTCATCGCTACCGGCTCCCGCTACCTGCCGCTGTCTGGTGGCACGATGACAGGTGTCATCCGTGGCAAGGACGGCGAAGTGGGCGCTCCAGGCTATGCGTTCGCAGGGAAAGCCAACAC
>QNFS01000207.1 GCA_003646415.1 Gammaproteobacteria bacterium | reverse complement strand
TTTTTAGTTTTTGACAAGAATAACAGGGGCAGGCTTAACAGGAGCAGGCTCCATAATAGGTTCCAGCTGCCTCGCGAAAAGAAATTTAAAAAATAGTCATCTGACACATTGAACAACATGAGGGGATAGCTTCCCTTGAAGGGAATATGGACAAATCCATCGGCATAGCCTACTCCACCCAGGCCAGGAAGCACTACGTATGTCATTCCCAGCAGCCATGCGATCAACGCCAGGGCTGAGAATAAGCCTGCTATTCCAAGGGCGGCCCTGGGTCTGGTAACCAGTAGGAAAGTGGCGACCGTGGCCAGGAACCACACCAATCCTTCCGCTTTCACAGTTATCGCCAGGGCCGCCATTAGCAGTCCTAATGCGCTCTGAAATCGATTGTCATCGATGAGGCCCCTGATCAGGGCGGCAAAGCCCAGCCCGGTGAAGCCTGCTATCCATATGTCCGCATACCCGGCAAGGGCGAGGTGCGTTCCAACCAATGGAACAGATAGAAGAAGGTAAGCTGCAGCTACCGAGTGCAGGTAGCTGCCACCAAACTCCCTGCATTGACCGTATATGCCCATTGCCAGCGCTATGCCACAGAACAAAACAGGTGTGTTGACTAAGGTATCGCTCCAAAAACCGAGAGAGCAGGCTGCCCAAAATGCGATGGTGGGGACAAAGGTGGGGTAATTATGTCCACCGACATTGTAGGCGAGTGCGCCTGTGTCTGTCGCCCATTCTATCGGGCTACTGAACCCGAAGATGGCCCCCTCGAAGAACCAGGCTTTGGCGCGGTACATCCAGTTAAGCCAGGCATCCCATGGGAATACGGGCCGGTACAGGATTTCTATCGCCGCCAGGCTCAAGTGAATAATTATCCAGGCAAGCAAGAGCGCCAGGGTCGCACGCCCGGCTGGAGATAGCCCGGTAGCGTTGTTTCGAATTGGGGTATGGGCTGCAGAGGTAGGGCTTCTGTTATAGGTATAGGCCAGCGTGGCTCCGATAATAGTGATAAAGGATATCGTCCCGGCGATAGGCCAAAACTGGATTTTCTGGAAAAGAGCGGCGCTTGCCACAATCACGCCATGCAGGCCTGCATAGCCCAAAAACAGGCCATAACCTATTTGTTTGAAAATATTGGGAGCAGCAGAAGGATTTCCCCGCGCCTCTATGGCGCGCAACCAAAAAAAACCACCCATCCAGGGCACAATCAGGCCAAGTATGAGACGAAAATATTCCATGTGTGGTTATGGCTCGCTGCGTGCTTTGTCATATCCCTGGCGCAGCTCTGTGATATCTGCCTCCAGTAGGGCCACGCGCTGGATTAAACGCTGGTTACGCATTTCAATTCTGGACCGTTCTAAATCCATGAGAAGAATCTTGATAACCAGAAGCCCGATGGCAACGGTAATGCCCAGAATAGGCGGATAGCTGACCCCCGTTAAGCGGGCCAACGAGTCGATGATGCCGGGGAACATACCCAGAATAGCAAAGCACGACGCTACAATGATCCACATAAGACCATGGCGCACATGCAGCCGGTCCTTGCGAATAAGCAGGATGATCAGTGCGGCTACAGTGAGTCCAATGGTGCCTGTTACAATAGATAGCATATTGAGTATGGTTTGATCCTGTCCTATCCCGTGACTTGCGGGTTGCGATATGAGCGCGCCAGTTTGCGTTTGGTCAGGCCAAGCAGCAGTGTTTGGCACATATAGTAAAAAACAATGAGCCAGGAGCGAAATATTCGCGAACCACCGTTTTGGCGCTCCAGCATAGTTACCTCCACATCGACAATGGTCAGGCCGCGGGATTGCAATAGCAAGAGAACACCGACATCCTGGTAATCCAATAAAGTGGCGCGCCGGCTGGAGAGTTCCCGGATAGCCCGGCGGTTGTAAACTCGAAAGCCGGACGTAATGTCTTCGAGTGTAAGACCTGAGGCTTGCTTCATTAATACCCATGCTATCTTGCGCAATCTGGAGCCTCTTTGTGTGCAGGCGCCAATGGAGACATCCGCCACCCCCTGGATCACCGGATGTAAAAGATCATCCAGAGAAGATGCATCGTGTTGGCCGTCGGCGTCCATGGTAATGGCAATGTCATAGCCGTTGCGCCTGGCGAGTCGCAATCCTGTTTGCATGGCCCCCCAGGCTCCCAGTTGCGCTGCCAGTGGAACAACGGTTGCACCGGCTTGTATTGCCTCGGTAACAGTATTATCGGTACTCGCGTCATCGATCACAAAGATGGGGAAGTCACAATGTCCACGGATTTCCTCAATGACGGAACCGATGACCTGGGCTTCATTAAACGCGGGGATTATAATTACGGTGGCGGGTAGCGAGAGCCGGCTTTCTTCTTTGTTTGGCGTCATACGCGGCTTTACCTTAGCAGTACTCAGGTCGCGTCAAGCACACGGGAATAAAGCCTGGCGATATCTGCAGTGGATTGATCGATATGGAACTGCTGATCGAACTTGTCTCTACCGTTTCTTCCGAAGACGGCGATTTTATCACGATTTTCACGCAAAAAGCGCAACGCCGCGGTTAATTCCGCGATGTTGCCTGGGGGTATTTTTAGACCGGTAACCCCGTCATCCACTACCCAACCCATACCGGAACCCGGCACATCAGATACGAGTGTGGCCTTGGCAAAGTACATGGCTTCCAATAAAACCAGCCCAAAAGCCTCCGTGCGTTCGATGGACGGCAGGCATACGCAGTCGCAACGTTTGAATTGCAGTGCAAGCTCATTACCCGGAAGCTGGCCGTGAAAGATTATTTTGTTCCCTGCGCACAGGTCATTCGCCAGTGCTTTGAGCGTCGTTTCCTGGTCACCTTTGCCAATCAAGTGGACCTGAATACCTTCAAGCTGCGCTACTGCGCGAATCAGGTAATCAAAACCCTTGTAATAGCTAAGCCTGCCAATTGCCAGCACCTGTAAGGTGGTGGTGCTTTCCTGGCTATCGGGTTGCGATGCTTTGGGTAGAGGCTGGTCGGATAAAGTGGACGGATCCAGGCCCAGAGGTATTACGGAGCACTTTCCCCAGAAATCCCGAAGTGGCATGCTGCTTTCGAGATAGGGTGGAGAAGAAGTGATAATTGCTTTTGCACGTTTTAACATCGCGCGCTCAAACGGCCGGTAGAGGGTATAGAATAGGCGCAGCCCTCGACTGTGTTCTGATGCCAGGACATCTGACTGCCACTGGATAACCCACGGAATGCGCCTTGCGCTTGGTAAGAAAAGTGCCCAGAAGGCGGACACATTGGGCATGTGAATATGGAGTATATCTGGTTGGTGCCGTTTGATCAGGCGGTTTAGTAGCCAGGGAAAGGTCGGACTGATTGGCGTAAAGAGTAATCTGATCCAGACCGCGGCACGGGTTACAGGCAGGGATTGGCCCCCTGTTTCATAGGTCTCATTGCTGCTTCTGAACCCGATTTCAGATTGATGCACCAGTGCCACGCTGTCGATCTCCCTGCGTGACAAGGAGGTCATTGCATCACGTAAGTATGTTTCCATTCCCCCAGTGTAGGGCGGGAAGTACTTGCCGATATGCAGGACTTGCAGAGCGCTCATCAGGGTATAAATACATCTGTGGCCAACATCTCATCAGTGATGCCTTTCGCAGCCTCGCGAATGGCGGCCCACCCCTCCAGCGCTACTGCAAATTCACCCGCAGAATCCCGGAATTCATCGAGTATTGTCTGTTCCTCGTAGGTATCAGGAATACTGGGAATGTCCTTTAGCCTGGCCACGGATTGCATCGCCTCATTAACGCCAGCTTGACTCTGCTGCAGGTAGGCTTGCCATGCCTGAGGCCTTGGGGTGCCGTCTTGTAGTTTGGCGGTGAGCGCCTTCAGTTGTCTGCCCTGTTCTTCTGCCACTTCAGTTCGGTACAACGTGAGCAGACCCTGATCTGAGGTTTCGGCCAGTTCTCGTATCAGTACGGTCAGGCTATTCAGTCGTGTTTGCGCTGAAATGCCCGGTTCGTACAGCGTGTGGTCGGTCACATATTTGCTGAGGTTAATACCGCCTTTTCCCGTGGCGGGCTTGTTGTCTGTGCCGCCGCGGCGAGCCTCCAGTGGGAAGTGGGGTACACACCAGTCGTATTCCAGCACCGCAGCCTGTGGGTGCAGGTACTCCACCATGGCCCCGAACAAATAATCTTCACCCCGGAACACGGGGAAGTAGGGAGGTAAAATGTGAGAGTTATCCAGCCCGGTCACCTGTGATATCACGGACATTTTGGTAAACAGGGGACGTGGCTGCCCCATCCAATAGTGGCGCTTG
>QNFS01000206.1 GCA_003646415.1 Gammaproteobacteria bacterium | reverse complement strand
TTCTCAACATATTCTTCAAGCTCCAGTTCACCGGCGGTGCGTATCACCGTTTTCAGGCGTTGGTCATTGCGCGGGTGGGTGGCGTAAAGCCCGTGGTAGGAACCGACTTTTCTGCCGCCGGATTTGGCTTTCACCCGCTGGAACTGCTCCTGGTCCTTGAGTACGCCGATGACCTCCAGCAGGGCGTCCGGGTCATAGCCCGACTTGTGCATGTATTCGGCGCCCAGGCCGTCCGCTTCCAACTCGTGCTCTCGGCCGTAACCGGCCAGCAGCTCCCTCCCGTACATGTTCGAGGCATCCGCAATATCGCCGCTGCCGGTGAGAATATAGGCCGTGGTGGCAAGGACCTGATTGGTGATGCCGGCGGTCTGCTGCCTGGCGGCGTGGCGTGCCGTGACATGGCCAATCTCATGGGACAGTACGCCGGCCAGTTCCGCCTCGTTGTCCAGGTAGGCCAGTAAGCCGCGGTTGATGTAGATAAAGCCGCCCGGGGTGGCGAAGGCATTGATGTCGGGGCTGTCGATGACGGTGAAGGTGAAATCCAGTTTGGGTCGGTCGCTGTTGGCTACCAGGCGCTGGCCGACCCGGTTCACATAGGCCGTCAGTTCAGGGTCGTCATAGGCGCCGCCCTCGTCGACTATCTTCTGGTGCATCTCCTGGCCAATGGTGACCTCCCGGCCCTGGGTCATGACGACCACGCTGGCGCCACCGGTGGCGGGGTTGCTGGCGCAGCCGCTGAGCTGGCCCAGGGTACAGACCAGTGTTAGCAGGATCGTAGGGGCGTGTTTCAACATTAATACTCGCTAATACTCGCTGGACAGGAATTCCAGCAACTGCTCACCTATACCATCGCAGGCGGTGCCCTGCACCGGGGCGATAATGGGGATGGGTATCACCACCGCCGGCATGTAGGACTGGCCGTGGGCGGAGGTACTGATATGACCCACCTCCGCCTGGTCAGTGAAATCCCAGATGGTGGCTTCGTAGTCGGCGTCGTCACTCCAGGTGCCAAAGCCGAAACAACCGCCGCCGCCAGGGCCGATAGCGCAGGTCATGGAACCGGCCGAATCACCGCGGATGGTAGCGCCGTCAATCCAGATCATATACTCGGTCTTAAGCGCAGCCATTTTCAGTGCAACCGGCTCTTGCTGCAGCAGGCGTTCAATGTCTTTGGGGTACAGGGGGGCGGTGCGTGGTTCAAACCAGGGATACAGGGCGTTGATGAACTCCAGTTCACCGATCACCCGAATGGACTTGTCGCGGGCGGCAATGTGATCGCCCACGCATTCGATAAAGTCCGGCTCTGTCTCGTAGTCACTGGCGTGGCGTCGACCCAGGATCACCACGCTGGAATCGCCGATACCCTCTAACGGTTCGTTGAATACCATTTCGTCCACCGTGGAAGTGACGCAGGCGGACGTTGCCGCGATAGTGCAGACCAGTAGCAAGGCGCATAGTGGTGTGTGCAGAGGCGTGCGTATCACGGCATAGCCTGCGCCGCGGGCTGCCATTTTTGTTGCAGCCAGCTGTGCACCCCAGGCACCCGGGTGAAATTGGTGGCGAAATTGGCGCCGGCATCGCGCAGGGCCATTACCGCGGCCAGGTTGACGGCCGCCTCATCGCTTTGCAGGAAGGCGGTGGGGGTCTTGCCATAGGCACTCATGGTCCAATTCGCGATAGGCTCACCGCCGTTGGTTACCAGCTCAAATCGATAGCGCATCCATATCTCGTACACTTTGATATTGGTGTGGGCCGGTAATGCGTATTGCAGCTCGTCCACGTGAGGTATCAACACAGCGTCCACCGCCTGGTTCATTTGTCCGGGCCCCGGGTTGCCCTTCATGTGTACCACATTGTCGAACATGCCGGCCAGCAGAGTGTTCCACATCTGCACTTGCGCCTCACCGGTTTTGACCAACCAACTGGACTCAGTTTTGCTCTTCGCCTCATCAAAAAACTCGTGATTGGTAAAATCATCGTCATACCACACCCCGATACTCAGGGGCAGCGGCTCCATCAGCGGCGGCGGAAAGTTGCCCTTCACCGTGACCTGCGCGGGTCCGCAGCCAACCAGTGCCAGCAGCAGTACCAGGGCCGTGAATACGCGGCGCAGATAGCTCTGGTCAGGGCCGGAAATCATTGAGCGCGACAAAGGTACCTCCGTTGCGATAGGTCAGTTCCCGCATCAGCGTGGCAAAACGGATGCCCGTGCTTTGCAAGTGCGGTGCGCGAATGAATTGTACGGGAAATCCTACCGCATGGATGCGCACCAGGCGATTCCCCTGGGCGTCCGTGCGGTTAATACGGTCCACCGTGTCCACCACCTGGGCGATGGAGTCGCCGGTGAATTCGTCGCCGAACACATAGATACTGATCTTTTTTCCCGGGTCGTAAAAGGTGCGGATGGCCGCGGTGATGCCCTCCACCGGGCTGGAGTTGCTGAACACATTCCAGTTGCGCAGGTTTTGCATGATCACCTTGCGCCGCCCGGGTGAGTCCGGTATCCACTGCCCTCGATAGCGGCTGAACAGGTACTGCCCCATGTCGTTCATGACCTGGATGCCTTTGACCTCCGGGTAGATGTTCAGCGTGGCTTCCATTTCCTGCAGCACTCTCTCCCAGGCATAGGAAAACATGGAGCCCGAGGTATCGATGACAAAAATGATGTACTCGCTGTCCACCGGTATCCCGCCGATCAGGCTGTTCTGCGACTTGTGCTGCGAGCCCAGCAAGCGCTTCTGTTCCTCTGACAGTTTCTGCCTGGCAATCGCCAGCTGCCCCGTGACCACATCGTTGGTGCTGGTTTGTACCTGGATGCTGTCGTGGCGTGATTTAGCGCTGGCCAGCTGGCCTCGCAGAATCGCTATGCGTTGCTCATACTCGGACAGTTGTTCATGCTTTGCGTTCAGGTCCCGGTTCAGCACCCGGGTTTCCCCCCTGATTTCGAACACCTGCTCCTGCAGGGCGGCGACTTTCCCCTCCAGGTTGATGGTGGAGGCCTCGATAATCTGCGGTTGTACCGTCTTGGTGATCATCAGCAGCAGGATTACCGCGCCGAAGCCGCAGCAGATCACGTCGAGGAACGACAGTGAGAACTCTTCCGGGCCCCGTCGTGCCCTGCGCCGCGCCATCAGGGCCAGTCTCTGGAGGGGCTGAGGAAGGAGCCCTTGCTGACCTGGGCCAGCTGCCACAGCTCAGACGCTGCCATGGGGTCGCCCTCCATGGGCGCGAGGATGATATTCACCGGTACATTGCCGGGCAGTTGCCTGATCGCCTGGCGGTATAGTTTCTGGCGTTGCTGACCACTGACCTTGCTGCCCCGGGGCGGTGAGACGCCCTGGGTAGGCAGGCCGTCGGTGAGCAGGAAGATATTGTCCGGTGTCGGCGACAGCCGCTGCAGGGCGATGAAGGCGGCCTCCAGGCTGGTGCCGCCACTGGGGACGATCTTGCGCAACTCAGTTGACAGTTTTTCCAACTGGGCCTGGTTCGCCACCTCCAGCCACTTGCCGTCAGTACCGGGTAGTGCGACTTTGGCCTGGGTATTGAAGGTAATCACCTGGTACTTGCTGCCCACCGGCAACTGGGCGGTCAGCCAGTCCACCGTGTTGAGTGTCCGCTGCCACTTGTCGGCCCGGCGCTGTACATCCTCACCCATATTGCGCAGGCGGATAATCTGCACCAGCTTTTCCGCCAGCATGCTGGCGGAGACATCCAGCATAATGGCTATATTGCTCCCCCCCAGGTTGAGTCCGGTAAGATACTGGCGATTGCCCTCACCGATGAAGGTACGGGCGCTGCTGCCGCTGTCCTGCTGGCTGTTTTCCCGCAGTTTCTTCACCTGCGCTTCCAGCGACTGGATCTGGGCCTTGAGGGCATCTATATCAGAGGTGTCGGTATAACCGTCGCGCTTTAGGTCTTCTATCATGGCCTCGTAGTTGTCCATCTCCTGCGTGATGCGGGTGGCCAGGCCCTGGGCCTCGACCATTTGCATGTCCACCTCCGACAGGGTATTGCGCAGACGCACCCGGCCTTCCTCGCCGTCAGTGATATCTTCTTCCAGCAGGTTGACCTCGGACAACAGGTTCTGGTTCAGGTCTTGCGACTGCCGCTCAATGGAGTGGTTCATGATCAGAAATACCAGTATCACCGCCCCGAAGCCGCAGGACATGATGTCCAGGAAGCTCAGGTTGAAGGTGGTGAAATCGCGCTTCTTCCTGGCCATGATCTTTAGTGTTTAACCTCGATCAACAGGGCGTCCCGGCCCGTGCTGGTGGTAATGGTATCGCCGCAG
>QNFS01000205.1 GCA_003646415.1 Gammaproteobacteria bacterium | reverse complement strand
GGACCGCGCCATTAAACAGTTGCCTGACATGTTCCGCGATACTGATACAGTTGAATATCGAGCCAGGCAAATTACTGAGAAACTGGCTCTGAGCTTACAAGCGTCTATATTGGTTCAGAATGGCAACGCGCTTATTAGCGATAGCTTCATACAAGCGCGCCTGGGTGATGGCAGTGGCCATGTATATGGCATATTACCCACGGGGATTGATTGCAAGGCCATTATTGAAAGGTCAAATTTGTAAAAATTGGTGTTTGCTTGTGCGTCAGTTCTGCTAAATTGAGTGGGTTCGTATCATCACTATGATCCGGCGATAATCGAGAGGGTATTACTTTGCCATTCACTCCCGGCGCTATTGAAGAATTAAATTTATTATTGCAGTTTGATAACACAACGTTAGAGCATGGTATAAAGGTTCACTCCAGTGCCCGCCAGGCAGTGATCAGCGCCTGCCGAAATCTGTTTGACAAAGGTCTGGTCAGCCAAAGCGATGGGGGTTATCTCACTGATGCGGGAATCGAAGCATTGGCACATGTTCAGGTTCTGGCGGGTTTGTTGGGAGAGAAATAAACCTGCCTCAGATACAGATTTACACAATGTCTACACTAGTTCTCAGGACACGTCTTGATGCTGAGCAATGTCACACAACCGATAGCCATCAGCGCAAACGCCGCCAGCTTGATACGGTTATCATCCACGGCAAAGGCAATCGATGTGCCGCCCATTCCCAGCATTAGTGCGATAGAGACAATTTTAGTGCGGCGGCCAATACAGCGATTGGTTTCCCAGTTGCGGATAATGGGGCCGAACAACTCACTCCTGAGCAGCCATTGATGCCACTTTTGTGACGAGCGCGAAAAAAACCATGCCGCCAAAAGCAGGAATGGTGTGGTGGGAACAACAGGCAGTAATACTCCCGCTATAGCCAGGCCCAGAAGCAGGAAGCCAAGAGACTTGTACGCGGTGTTTCTCAATAGTTTTTCGCTCCACGGAAAATATTGGTAAATGGGCTCACACACCCAATGCGCCGGTGATCGCCACCTCGACCAGAGCTGCAGCTACCCAGGCCAGCGGCGGTAGCAACACGTAGAGAAGTAGGCGCACCCAGGTTGCCATATCCAGTGGCCAGGTGGCCAGTGCTCTGACCCGGTCCCGGCGCTGCAGCAAGATCTCCAGGCGGTCGATGTTTTCCTTCTTTGTGTCTTCTGGTGCACCCACTATCTGTTTGTTGATTTCGAGCAATAATTGCCGTTTGCGCACTACCAGGCGCCGATGCAGGGTCCACATGGGTCGTATTAGTAAGGCGGCACCGGCTGGAACAGCGACCAGGAAAATTGTGAGGTAATTCTCCAGTCGAAAATGGGCATCCATTGACTGTACCGAGGTGATAACCATGCTGCCCACAACGATGACGACGTCAAGCAGGCCCACCCGTGCAAATGGCTCCAGCCGGGACTGTTCAAAGATGGATAGTTCGATTGTTTTGCCCAGTTGGTAAAACAGGTTGGCTGTGTGGAGGCGAATGGCCAACAGAAAACCGATACAACACCACACCAGGAACTGTCCCAGGAATATGCTGAGAAAGGGCATGTTGCCACTGAATGCTTCTCCGAGTTGGCGCAAGGGAACGTTGAAAGCCAGGGCATAAATAAACCCACCAGTGATTCCCAGGATAATTTGCCGGGCAGGTAAACGGGTGACCTGTGCAGAAATCCCAAGGTTGGCGCCGTATTGCTCCTCCAACTGCCGGGCCAGCATCATGGTGTGGCGTTGGGTGACAAAAAAACAGCCCAGCAACCACGTGGGCATCAGTGTCATCAATGTCAACATGCCGAGGAGTTGGGTGCGCGAATGGATGCCCAGGGCAGACAAGTCCGCCTCCCAGGTGCCCATAGCCACAAACAGGACCGTACTGATCAACAGAACCAGCAGGCAGGTAATTAAAACTGCCATGCGGGAGTGAAATGCAATGTACTGATAGATACTTATGGCCGGCCCCACTATTCTCGATGGAGTATAGGGCATGATTCCATAGCCCAGCAATCATAAATCGGGTTGGGCACATCTCCACGGATGCCTGTTGAAATACGCACAGGGGCCACCGCTACTGTGATCTCAATGCATCAATGGGGTTCAGCCCCGCTGCATGCATGGCTGGTGAAATACCGGCAGCCAGGCCGATGCCGCAGCTTAACGCGAGTGACATCAGCATATAGAAGGGCTGCAAGGCGATGGGCAGGGCGGGCACGAAAGTATTCATGGTAATCACCAGCATCGCCACAATCGCCAATCCCAGCATGCCACCCGATGCCGATAGAAATACCGCTTCGCCGAGAAACATCCATAGTATCTGCCGGCGTGTACAACCCACCGCACGCAGCAGGCCAATCTCCTGCGTACGTTCTTTCAACGCGGTGGTCATGATGGTGAGCACCCCGACACCACCGACAACGAGGGCCACGCCACCGAGGCCGCCAATGGCCATCTTCAACATGGAAAGTATCTTGTCCAGGGTGGCGAGCATGTCCTCCTGGGTAAACAGGGTGAAGTCCTCATCCCCGTGGCGTCGTATCAGTAACTGCTTGATGCGATTGCGCATCTCGGCCGATGTGGCGCTCTCCCGGAACACGACATCCACCTCCATCAGGCTCTCCTTGTTGAACATCTGCATGGCCAGATCAGCGGGTATGTAAATCGCGTCGTCCAGGTCAAAGCCCAGTAACTGCCCCTTGCTCTCCATGACGCCGACGACGCGGTAGCGGCTGCCGCCGACACGAACGTAGGCGCCCAGGGGGTTGCTATTGCGGAACAGCTCGGCTTTGACTTTTGAGCCGATCACTGCGAAATAGCGTGAGTTTTCCAGGTCATCGGCGGGCAGGAAACGGCCCAGTGCAACCTTGAACTTCCAGGCCCTATCCATATCCGGGCCGACGCCGTATACGTCGGTATCCCTGCTGTAGCGGCCGGATTCGATCTTTGCAGTACCCTGAACCAATGGCACAACAGCGTCAACGTGCGGGAGTTGGCCGAGGTATTTGGCATCTTCGAGCGATAATGGGCGGATTGTCGTGAGCAGTCCGGCCAGTCCGTGAGTCGTGGTCTTGCCGGGGGTAATGGCGATGATGCGGGTGCCAAACTGGGAGAAGCTGTCCATCAGGTAGACGCGAATCCCCTCGCCGATGGAGGTCAGCAGCGTGACGGAGGCAATGCCGATGCTGATTCCGAGTGCGGTCAGCAGGCTGCGCAGGCGGGCTGTTGTCACCGCATGAAATACCCAGCGCAGCCAGTCATTCAATAACATAGTGTACACATAAACTATTTCTTACCCAATGCATCGATCGGCTCCAGTCGTGCCGCCTGCTGGGCTGGCAACCAGGCGAACACCACAGCGGTGCCGACTGCCAGCCCCAATGCGGCCCACATCGCCCAGCCGGGCGTGGCGAAGGGGATCGACGGGTAGAGTTGCTTTCCCGCGGCGACGAGTAAACTGCCAGCCAGCAAACCCAGCAGGGCACCGGCGGTGGCGATTAACGCCGCCTCGGTGAGGAACAGGGTGCGCACCTGTGCCGCGGGAGCGCCAATTGCCTTGAGCAGGCCGATTTCCGCTGTACGTTGTTTCACCGACATCAACGTGACATTCATCACCAGTATACCGGCTACCACCAGACTGATGGCCGCGATACCCGCAACCCCCAGTGTCAATACCTGCAGAATATCATCAAAGGTACTGAGCATTGCGTCCGGGCTGACCACCGTAACGTCCAGCTCGCCATTATGCAATTCCTGCATACGGTCTGCTATCCGGGACTTGACCTCGTCGACCTGATAGTTCTCTTTTACCTTCATCATGACCCGGAACAGGCCGTGTATGTTGAACACCGACTGGGCTGAGGCTACCGGTACAAAAATAGCTTCACTGAGATCCGTGCCAAAGGAATCTCCGGTACCCACCAATACGCCAATGACACGAAAGCGGTAATCCCGCAGTCGCACCCATTGACCGATTGCACGGCGGTTATCGAACAGCTCGGTTTTCAACTTCTGGCCGATGACCGCCACCGGCTTGCCTTCGCTCAAGCCGAGGTTGGGCAGGGTGCTGCCCTGACCAATTTCCAGTTGGCGAATCGCAAAAAACGCCGCGGTAGTGCCCACGACAATACTTTCCCGCTCGCGTGATTCATAAGAGACGGGGCCGTTACCAATGACCATCGGCGCCAGTGACGTCACACCGGGAACCGTCCGTGCCAACACTTCCACCTCCTCAAGGGTGATGGCGCGGGCCGAAGTGCCGGTAATTGGCGGCAT
>QNFS01000204.1 GCA_003646415.1 Gammaproteobacteria bacterium | reverse complement strand
CGGCAATACCGGGGTGACATCCACCGTTTTATTTTGCCGCACCGGCACTTTCCAGGTGACGTCTACCCAACCGTCTTCGCGCTCGTTAATATCCAGCATCGCCGGGCGAAACTCATCGGCAAATACAGCAGTTGATACGCCAAACAGCAGTACAAAGGGCAGCAGACAGCTGATAAGCCCCCGCCAGACGGGGTTGCCCGCGGCGGTGGCCGACCTCATGATGCGCTTCCGGCCGTTGCGTCTTCTTTAGCGGCGCTGCTTTCTCCACCCGCGGCGCCCTGCCCGGTACGCTGGAGGCTGCCCGGCGCCAGATTATTATCTTCCACGATAATGTTATAACGACCCTTGAGCGCCTCGTAGAACTTCTCGTTGAATTCCTGCATTTGCTGTGCCTGCCAGGCCTCCAGCACCCTGGGCCGCAACTCTTCAGACAAAACCGGCGCCGGCGCCTGCGAGTGGTCAAAGACATAGACCAGGTGCACACCAAAACCGGACAACACCGGCCCGTGCCACTCACCTGACGCGAGTTCCATCAGTGAGGTCGCAAAGCCGCTTCCCAATTGCTTGCGAATCTCCAGTTCGGTTACCGACCCGAAGTAGTTTTGCAGCATGAACTGGTCTCCCGCCTGCAGCGTCTCGGGGTCGGGCACTCCCGCTTGTTGCAGTTGCGCCAGTACCGCGCTGGCATCATCCAGTGTGGTCTCGTCCCGCGCATCGGGATCGAAGAAAACCTGGATAAAAGTAAGCAGGTCAGGTGAGCTGAACTCATCGATGTTTTCCTGGAACCAGGACTCCAACTCAGCGTCTGTCGGCTCGATGACACGCGCCAGATCGCTGGTCATAAACTCCAGTTTCTGCGCCATGCGTCGCCGGGTGATGGGGTCATCCTCATTCAACCCCAGGGCAACGGCCTGGCGGTAGAGAATTTCCTCGCGCACGTACTGATTGATGACGCCGTCGAGCTCCGCCCGGGTAGGCGGGCGATACCAGCGCGACTGCCACTGGGCGACATAGCCATTGATGCGGTTGGTGTCGACCATTACGATCAGGTCCGCATCCTCTTCCGGTGGCGCGCCGAACAGACCGTAGGCACCGTAAATACAGGCGCCTATCAACAAAAACTGGATTAATGGCTCTTTGAACAGCCGGACTAATGCATGACTCACTAAAAGGTCCTTGAGATGTTTGTCTTAGGAAATAAAAAAAGGAAGGCGGCACTACACCAAATTCCGGGGACACAATACTTAATTCGGTCCCCGGGGGGGACCGAATTAAGTATTGTGTCCCCGGAAGAAAGTAAAAGAGGACGCCACCCTTTTATCGAAAAGGATAGCATTTCTGTTTTCCCTTCGGTCCAGGGACTTTACTAAGGCAGGGTCTGCTGCAGCCCCGGATAAAACGCCGGTCTCTTGATCAGGTTCGCTTCCGGTGTGTACCAGATCGGTGAAGACCAGGCGCGTTCCTGCAGCGTGGCCGGCACACTTGCCGGTGGTGCAACGCCCAGCTTGGCCGCATCGTAGGTGGTCCAGCGCGGCGTCGGAATCTCGATCACGCGCGCGTAATAAACCGCGTGCTGGCTCGCTTCGAAGTCCGGGTCTGTCCACACGGCACCAAGCTGCGTGTCGCCAATGGTGTTTTTATAGGTGGCCTTTTTAATGTTGACGGTATTGCCAACGGGCGGCACCTTGCCGGTCTTGGGATCGACCTTGCGCTTGTCAGACCAGGCCACGTCATACACTTTCTCCTGGGGTTGGCCGTCCTGTCTGTACCAGCCCTTGACGATCTGGATGCGGTCGAGGTTGCCGCTGTTGGGGTCTTTCAGCGCCCAGACGGCGAAGGTCGGCGCCTTGGAAGCCTTCTTCGGCAGATCTCCGCCCATGGGGACACCGCCGGCATAGGCTTTCTTGACGAAGTCCTTATCTTTCACCAGATTTGCCGGGTAATCCCAGCTGCCGAAAAAACGCACGCGGATCATGGTGCCGGAGGTACCATAGGTCTCCTTGCGCTTCATGCCATCCCAGATCGCAGTACGGGTGTTTTCCGGTGCCCAGACAGCGGTGGTACCGGATGTAGACCATTTCAGCCCCGGCTCGCCCGACACCATCATCACATTGTCGAGGCGTTTTTTCGGTGTATCGTCAAGCGCGGCGCTGCTGCCGGTGTAGTTGAACTCCTCGTTGACCGAAAAGGCGGTATGCGCGTCCGCGCCCCCGACGATGCCCAATTTATAAGGATTGACGCCGATCATCTCCTGGAAACCGACGCCGTCGGTCAGCGCCTGGCGCACGAAGCTGTGGTCTAACCTGCCGACAACTTCGCCCGAGGTGCCGATCAGGTGCTTGTACTCGATCTCGAAGCCGGCGAAATCATCGTCCGGCGACAGTGCCGGGTGCGTCTCTGAGGTACCCTTGGTCTGGGCGATCTCAACGGCCACTGAATTGCGCTGGCTGCGCTGCGCCCAGTGTTTGTCGATCAGGTTACCGGCGGAGGTCCGTGGCGGGAACATCATGCTGTTGGAGAGGTTGGAGTTGTGCGGGATAGAGAAGTTTTCATGCCCCTGGGCTCGTTGTACCTCCTGGTAGGTCCACAGGTCTTCACGCTTGACCGAGTCCAGGGCGGAGAACTGCACGTCCGGCCCCACATCGTCCCGGAAAAATACGTTGTGATGAAGATTCTGGTTATACGGCACCGAGGTCCACTCGAAGGCGATCAGCGTGGTGAACTTGCCGGGGTCATTGTGCTTGTTGGCGGTTGCCTTTTGTTTGTCCCAAATCGATTGCATGGTCTTTGGTTCCACCAGGTAGTCGATCGGATTGCCTGAGGCCACCGACTTGAAAATCAAACCAAAGGCTTTTTCGCCATCCGCCCTTTTACCGGATCTGATCAGTTTTCCGATCTCTGTTTTCGACAGCGAATTCTTATCATCCAGCATCAACGGGAACATCCCCATAAATACCGCGTGGTCGGTAACCGCGCACCAGTCATAGGGGGTAACCCGCTTGACCATGTCGCCAGTGGTGTTCTTCTTGACGGACTCACCCTTACAGTAGCGATAGGCATCATCCGGAGTGTTGCGGGTGCCGAAGGAGAAAGCGTCCGGCGAGTTCGACGTGTGCAGATGTTGCTCGCCGAAATAGACGTTGTTCAGCGGGTTCTTCTTGCCCGAACCGCGCCCGGGTTCACCCACAACGTCGGCATCAAACTCTTGCAGCGGCTGATGGCTTTTTCCTGATGAAGGGTCGCCCACGCCGCCGCCCGGAAAGTCATATAGCAGCGGCTTATGGTGTTTTCCCACTGATTTACTGGCGGGGTCCGCCGCGAAAGCATTCGCCGCGATAACCGCCGAGCACAGCAGCGTGAGGCGCAATAGATGGGTTTTAGTCCTCATGGTTTTAGTCCTCATGGTTTTAGTCCTCATGGTTTTGGTCCTCATGGTTTCTCGAGAGTTACAAAACCCTCTATTCACTCCCACCCGTTTTCACCGCCGCAGGCGTGTGCCTGACGGCTGATGCGCTGCGAGCCGCTACAGGCCTTCGCCTTTCTCGTGCCGGTCGTACAACCAGCCACCCACGGCTCCGGCAGCCGCGCCAATCACGGCACCGTGCAGGGGTTGCCCTGTGGCCAGGCCACCGATCAAGGCGCCGCTGGCCGTGCCTATGCCGGTACCCTCCAGCGTGCGCTTCTCGGTGGAGCTCATGTTGGAACACCCGGCCACAGCGGCCGACAAACAACACGCCAAACCTATCTTGCTAACATTCATTGCTTTCTCCCGGCTGTTGCCCGTTATTGACCTGAGCACGGCCATTTCTCATAGACCGCCCGCATAACACCTTCCACGGGTGCCTCGTTGCCCGGTAGCCCGGTACTCGTTACAAATACCTGCACCACTTCTTCGCGGGTGATTGAGTCGTCAGGACAGGCGACAGGGTGGTTATTCGGCCCGGCGCTAATCGCCGCGTGATAATCCAGGGCTGCGTCTATATAGCCCAGGCAAAAGCCCATGGCGGCGGGATAGGCGGGGTCTTCGACCGTCACGCTACACAGCACCAAAAGGTCCGCCGTGGTCGCTACCTGCTCCGCGGCCATGGCCGGCACCGCGCTCAGTGCGGCCACGAGTGCAATCGATTTACCGGTTACTCGCATGCTTCAACTCCTTGTTTTTCATTGCTACTGTTCATGCCCGAAATGCTTGCATAAATCCCATCAATTACTCTCTGGCAGCAAGAAACTGATGTTAACTTTGAAGGTCCACTCGGGGGATGGAGCACGGTTGTGCTTCACGGGGTTGTAGTAGGCTTCCGCGAAGAGTTGAATGGGCTGTG
>QNFS01000203.1 GCA_003646415.1 Gammaproteobacteria bacterium | reverse complement strand
CAGGGTAGAAAGAATATCCAAAGTCATATGATCCGGGTCGCAATCGAAATATTTATCCAGGGCCTGCTGGATAAATATTTCGATTGCGACCCGGATCATATGACTTTGGATATTCTTTCTACCCTGTGAGTGAAGAGCTCAAAACCTGCTGTAATCTCCGGAGGGGTAATAAAGCTGCACCCAACCCGACGCACTCGACGTACCCGACGGCGCCCATCAACCACAAGACCTAGTAGCGCATCGCTGGTGGCAAGGTTGTAAACACCACTCCAAATCCGCGCATATTTGCCGAATATTGAAATAGTCAGATCTCGGCCCATCCAAAATTCCACCACCCAGGAGACTGGGAGCTGTGGTTCAGTCACATTCCAGAGCAGCCAATAAACAGGCAAGAATCAAGCGCAGGAGCTATAAAAAGAAGTGTCGTTGAGAACGGTATGGCGCCACCACAGATTTGACGGTCAACGTTGACGCCATACCAGAAAAAACCGTGCAGGTGCACGACCCATTAAGTGTTACACAAAATGGGAATAAATCCAGCCCTCATCGACACCTTTGTCGATGCAGAGTTCGAGTCGCCTCTACCACTGTTGCCGCTGTCATGCCCAGGTTATCGTCTGTCGTCGCTGTGATCGTGGCCAGCGTTACTGTGCAGGTGGCTGTAGTCAGGAAGCCAGGAAGGCATCGGTAAAACGGGCGGGGGCCAAGTACCAGTCAAGTCGTCCTGGTCGTATCAACAATGCCGCCCGACAGCAGCGTCATCGGGAACGCCAGCGAGAAAAAGTAACGCATCACCGTTCTCTGGCAATAATGCTCCGTGATCTACTGCAAAACCTGCCAGACAGGCAAACAATGATTGATCTGCCAGCTCAATCCGGCACCACCTTGCACTGTCACCATTGTGGTGCGGCCTGTGGCCCCTTTTTGCGCAGTGACTTTCTGCATAGCAGTCAGTTTGGGCGGGGATTGCGGCGACATTAGTGTTGCTGTTTGCGGCGGAATAGATAACCGGAGGAGAAGAATGGCCATCGACAAGGAAACTGAAGCAAAGATCTTGCGCTACCATTTTGTTGAGAAGTGGCGAACGGGCACCATTGCAGCCCAGCTTGGCATTCATCACTCGACGGTTGATCGGGTACTGGCGCAGGCCGGGCTGCCCAAGATAGAGCGCACCCGTCGATCGTCAATCATTGACCCCTACCTGCCCTTTATAATCGCTACCTTGCAGGAGTTTCCCCGGCTCACAGCAGCTCGCCTGTATGAGATGGCCCGGCAGCGGGGCTATACCGGTGGCCCCAGTCAGTTCCGGCAGCGCGTTAGCGAACTGCGACCACGCAAGCAACCTGAAGCCTATTTGCGACTCAAAACTCTGCCGGGTGAGCAGGCCCAGGTTGACTGGGGCTCGTTCGGGCACATTCAGATTGGCAAAGCCAGGCGCCCACTCATGGCGTTTGTGATGGTGCTGAGCTGGTCCAGGCAAATATTTTTACGCTTCTACCTCAATCAACAGATGGAGAACTTCTTGCGGGGCCATGTGGCGGCGTTCGAGGCCTGGCAGGGATTGCCAAAGGTGCTGCTGTACGACAACCTCCGCTCGGCCGTGCTTGAGCGCCAGGGTGATGCCATCCGATTCCACCCCACCTTACTGGCCTTGTCGGCCCACTACCGCTTTGAGCCACGCCCGGTGGCGGTGGCCCGCGGTAATGAAAAGGATTATGTTTCACACTGCACCTCCTTCGCACGATTCGGATCAACTTTGGAAAACCGCCGTCGCTGCACCAGCTTACGCCCCATGATTTTGACCGGCGGGTCATCGCCGGGGTGCTCATACAAACACTCACGTTTGTCGTTGTAGACGTGGGCCTGAACCAGACCATGATTACGCCATCGCTTGACGGTGCCGGTTGAGACCTTGAGCAGCGAGGCCACCTCATCCAGGCTGAGCATGCCAGTATCACGCAGGCGATCGTAGCGTGTCTTGAGGCCATAGTCACGGCGCAGGCGTTGGACTATCAGTGCATGGAACGGCTTGCCCTCGCCAGATACATGGCCGCGCTCGTTCAGCAGACGCGCAATTTGGGCATCGGTATAATCATCTAGCAGGGCATCGATTTCGACAATAACCTGAGGCGAGGTCTGCCTAAGCTGCCATGCTGGCTGTGCCAGGGGTAAGGTCAAACTGCGCGTCGCTCCACCGCGGAAGCGAATGCCAACGGCGACCTCTTCGCCTTTGGTCAATGTGACATCCTCAATGAGCAGTCGCACCATGCGCTTGCGCTCGCGTTGGGGCGTGTGTGGGTCATTCCACAGCCGCGCAAAGTCGGCAGCCAGCGCGAGGATCTGCTGATGCTGTTCGTCACTGAGTGACTGGCGATCCTGCTGTTGACGCTGTTCCAACTCCTCCTGTGCTTCGTGAAGTCCACGCAATTTCTCATTCCACTCCGCCTCCAGGACATCGGCTACAAGACGGTTACCGGGATCGACCTCCATGAAGCGACGTCGCGCCAGGTCGGCCTCCTGGCGAGCCCGCTCCACGTGCACGTGCCGCAAGGCGCCGACTTCCTGGACCCGAACCTCAAGTTCGGCTTGAACCTTCAAGGCGACCTCCAGGGTGACAGGGGATACTGTCTGAACCAGCAGCTCGCCGATGGCCCGATCGATACCGGCGCCGGGGATTGTTTGACACTTGGTCGTAGCCGTGGCGATCCCTTCACTCTGGCAAACGTACGTGGGGTATTGGGTGCCCTGATGCGTGTGATAGCGCACCGTCATACGATGACCACAGACACCGCACACAACCATGCCCTGCAGTAATGCCGGGCCCTCGCGCGGCGGACTCTTGCGCCGCTCGGCACCATGGGCCTGGGCATTATCACGCAGTCGTTTCAGGTTAGCCTCGAACTGCTCCCAGGCAACATACCCAGGATGTGCATCAGGCAGTAGCACTGTCCACTCTTCGCGTGGCAATTTCTCGGTCGTGGTCGTACCGTCGACCCGCTTGCGCGTGTGTGTTCGGCCAAAGCAGAAGGCACCGGCGTAACGGGGATTATGCAGCACCCTCAGTACGTGCGAGTGGTACAGCGGTACCCAGAGTAGCTCTCCTTTGTGTGCTCCAGAGCGCGGACGGCGGGGAAAGCGCAGCCCCTGTTCGTGGAAGTGTCTGACTGTGGCCGATGCCGAGCCGGTGCGCGCGAATGTCTCAAACAGATGGGTCATGCTCTGCCTGACCTGCCGGTCGGGATCCAACACCACGTGGTCTGCCGGGTCATACACCAAACCGACCGGGAGGGGCATCTTCAGCGCGCCCCGGCGTGCCTGGTTCAGAATACCGCCGCGCAGCCGGGCGCGCAGCACGTGGAGTTCTGCCTCGCTCATGGTGCCTTTGAGGCCGAGCAGGAGCCGGTCGTTGAAGTCACTCGGGTTATAGGTGCCGTCCTCATCAAGGATTAATGTGTTCGTCAGTGCACAGATTTCCAGCAGCCGGTGCCAGTCTGTGGAGTCGCGTGCCAGCCGTGACACTTCCAGGCCGAGCACGATCCCGGCGCGGCCCATGCCGACGTCGCCGACGAGCGTCTGAAAGCCCTCCCGGTCGGTGCCGGCGGCGCCGGACTTCCCGAGATCGGAGTCGATCACAACAACGCGCTCAATGGGCCAGCCCATCGCCACGGCGCGCTCTCGCAAGGCATACTGTCGTCGCGTGCTTTCTGTGTTTTCGAATACCTGGCGCACTGTCGACTGACGAACGTACAGATACGCATCCCTTCGCAGGTGGTCAGCGGTCACCTTCTGGTGGGTATTTGCTCTCATACGTGGACCCCCTGTAGATGGCCGAGCGCCATGGCGACGAGGACGTTGATCACATCAGCGTTGGCCTCATCAGGCAGCACGGGTGGACTGGACGGCTCGGCAAGCGGTATTGGCGTCGGAGCAGGCAGTTTTGACCACTGTGCCACCCAGGCGGCCAGACCTTGCAGTCGCAATATCCCCAACCCGAGTCGGTCTGCCAACAGTTGTCGTTGCAGTGCATGCCCGCGTAGTGTTTCGTAGCGAGTGGCATGCTCCGGCGTGTTTTGCCATAGCACCGCAGTTATGGCCGGTGTTTTTTTTCCTGTCGCGCCAGAGCACGTTCGATGCTGCGCGGGTGAACTGAGACACCAAAGCGCTCCCTGACTTGTTCGGCCAATGCCGAGCTGTTCGTATCGGATGCCTGGTCCTGCATCTCGCGCAAGGCCTCGACGATTTCCTCGGACAACTTGTGGGCGCGACGCGGCCCCGGCTTTTTGGGCAGCAGGGCGGGTAGGCCGCCGGCTTCGTACGCCGCTTGGGCCTG
>QNFS01000202.1 GCA_003646415.1 Gammaproteobacteria bacterium | reverse complement strand
GGCACATTGAGTATGCGCAAGGCCCCCTTGGTCACTGCGGAAAACACGGGCGCGGCAACGGCACCGCCACCGTATAGCTTCCCCTTGGGGTCGTTGATGACGACCACGGTCACCAGGCGCGGATCGTTGGATGGCGCGATACCGGCAAACAGGGCCACGTGCCGGTCACCGCTATAGCCCCCGGGACCGACCTTGCGCACCGTACCGGTCTTGCCGCCCACCTGATAACCGGGGACACGTGCCTTGCGCGCGGTCCCCTGCTCCCCGGTCACCGCGTGTAATATCTCCAGTACCTGCGCGGCTATGTGGGGCGAGACCACCTGGATTCCGGGGGGCTGCTCTCCCTCCAGCGCCAGCAGTGACACCGGCTGCTGTACACCACCGTTGGCGAACACCGAATAGGCTCTGGCGAGCTGCAGAGGTGTCGTGGTAATGCCGTAGCCAAAAGCCAGTGAGATTTTTTCTGTGGGGTGCCAGCGAGGCCGATTGGGCAAGCGCCCGGCGCTCTCCCCGGGGAAGCCGGTACCGGCTGGCTGCCCTATGCCAAAGCGATTGAATACATCCCAGATAGGCTCGTGACCCAGCTCCAGGGCGATTTTGGTCACTCCCACCTGGCTGGATTTCTGGATGACCCGGGTCACACTGATATCACCGTAGTTACGCGGGTCGGTATAGACCTTGCGGCCCACGCGAATCTGGCCCGGTGTCGTATCGATCATGGTTTGCGGCGTGTAACGGCCACTTTCCAGGGCTGCAACCAGGGTCAGGGATTTCATGGTGGAACCGGGCTCGTACACATCGGTCATGGCCCGGTTGCGCATGCTGGCCGCCTTCACCCCCTTGCGGCTGTTGGGGTTGTAGTCCGGATAGTTGACCATGGCCAGAATTTCACCGGTATGCGCATCCAGTGTAACAATTGAACCGGAGGCAGCCCTGAGCGCGATGACCGCCTTGTGCAACTCACGGTGCTGCAAGTATTGCAGGCGCAGGTCTATGCTCAGGGTGAGATCCTTGCCCGGCCCGGCAGGCTCCAGCACGCCGATATCACGAACGACTTCACCGTGCAGGTCCTTGATGTATTTTTTCTTGCCCGGCGTACCTTGCAGCCAATCGTTGTAGGCCAGTTCCAGCCCCGCAATACCCTGGTCATCTACATTGGTGAAGCCCACCAGTTGGGCGGCCACTTCACCCGCCGGATAGAAGCGGCGATACTCACGCTTCCCGTACACGCCCCTGATCCGCTTTTCCAGTATCACCCTTGCATCGGTCGGTACGCGGTGGCGCTGCAGGTACATAAACTGCTTGCCCTCATAGCGGGTCAGCTTGTCCTGCAACTCCGGCAATTTCATACCCAGCGCCTGCGCCAGTTCACCCAGGCGTTCCGATCCTTTTAATATCCGCGGGTTGGCCCAGATCGAAACCACCGGGGTACTTACCGCCAGGGGCTCGCCCCGCCTATCGGAAATCACTCCCCGGTAGGCAGGTATTTCAGCAGTGCGCACTGAGCGCATGGCGCCCTGGTCCTGCAGGAATTCATGCCCACGCTCCATGTCCAGAACCTGCAGGGACAACACGCGTCCGACCAGCAGGGCCAGCAACGAACACAGCACGCCCACTACCAGGTAAAAACGCCACACAGATATCGGTTGGTTTTTATTGCGCCTCACTGGGGCACCACCTTCAACTGTGCCAGCTCAGGCGCCTGCATACCCAGGTCGGCGTGAGCGACCTTTTCCACCCTGCGGTGCGAAGCCCAGGTACTTTGTTCCAGCAGCAGGCGACCGTAATCTTCATGCAAATACCACTGAGAGGACTCCAGCACCTGCAACTGCGCATAGAGCGCACGACAGGCATGGGTGGAATGTATAACCACAAAGGCGGAAAGCAGGATCAGCGCCAGCAAACCGGCATTGAACCAGAGTAGCTCTGCCGGGCCGTGCCCATCACGCTCCGCTGTTGTAGCGGTTACCATCCTGTTTTTCGCCACGCTGTGCCCTGCCAGACCATTAACTGATTTTTTCCGCTACGCGCATAATCGCACTGCGCGCTCGCACATTGCCCGCCACTTCCCCAGTACCGGCCTTGATAGCCTTGCCGATCAACTTCATACGCCGGTTGAGTGCGCTGTCCTGTACCGGCAGCCCGGGGGGGAACTTCTCACCCCTGGCCATATCGCGCATATAGCGCTTAACCAGGCGATCCTCCAGAGAGTGAAAACTGATCACTACCAGGCGGCCGCCAACGCGCAACATATCCAGTGCACCAGCGAGCAGATCCTGCAGATCCTCCAACTCACGATTGACCTTGATACGGATAGCCTGGAACGACCGGGTGGCAGGGTGCTTGTGTTTTTCCCACCTGGGGTTTGCCTCGCTGACGACCCTGGCCAGGCGACCCGTAGTGGCAATGGGCGATTCTTCCCTGGCGGCGACAATCGCCGCGGCAATGCGCCGGGCAAATCGTTCTTCACCGTACTCTTTCAATACATCGGCGATATCCCGTTCAACCGCATGTGATAACCATTGCGCCGCCGTTTCCCCGCGACTGGTATCCATGCGCATGTCCAGCGGCCCGTCATGCAAAAAGCTGAAGCCGCGCGCGCCGTCATCCAGTTGCGGGCTGGACATCCCCAGGTCCAGTAAAATGCCATCAACTGCATCAATCCCCATCCTACGCAGTTGATGGGGCAGCTCGGCAAATGACCCGTGATAGAACTCAAAACGGGGATTCCTCACCGCCAACTCTTCAGCTGCCGCACAGGCCAGCAGATCCTTGTCCACCCCCAGCAACCGGCCATCTTCATCGAGACACTCCAGCAGGTAACGACTGTGACCGCCGCGACCGAAGGTGCCATCCACATAAAAACCACTGGGTGTAGTCACCAGAGCATCAACCGCCTCTCGTAACAGAACTGTCTGGTGAACAGACACTACAGGGTCAGCGACATTAATTCGTCGGGCAGCTCAGCCTCAGGACCGGAGTCCTGCAGCGCCTGCTCCCGCTCGGCCAACCACAGGGCCTCGGACCATAACTCCAGTTTGTTGCCCTGCCCCACCAACACCAGCTTTTTGTCCAGTTGGGCATACTCGCGCAGGGGCTGCGGCAACAGCATACGGCCACTGCCATCCAACTCCAGATCGGTCGCATAACCCAGCATCAAGCGCTGGAACCGCTTAACAGCCGGCTTAAGGGCAGGCAGGCTTTGAATATCACGCTCGATTCGCTCCCACTCGGGCAGTGGGTAAACCACCAGGCAGGCGGACTGGGTATCTATAGTGACGACAATTTGACCAGCACACTGGGACAACAATGGCTCACGCTGGCGCGCCGGCATAGCCAGTCGCCCCTTGGCATCCATATTGATGTGCTGTACTCCGCGGAACACGGCAGCTCCCCCCACTCACTTGGCTTTGAAAACCACAAAAAGCCAATTTTTCCCACTTATTACCACTTTTCAACACTATAGGTCTGCGTACGCGACACTGTCAAGCAAGCAGACGGAAAAAACGTTGTAATTTCAGCTAATTAGCGCAGATTGCGCGAGGAGAGGAGGAGGTATAGTGGATGCATTTTATATAAAAATCGTACTAAAACAGTCTAGTAAAATCACCTGTTAAGACTTTACTTTAAGTTACAGGTTGTTTTTTTATTTCCCACACCCCTTTTTAGTAGAAAAAAATATAAGGGATACGCCAGGAATGGTGTTTTTTGGAGTCGGTAGCCGATACCTGCCACTGTAGTTATGCATGAAGTCGCTTGAGGGCATGCAGTTCTAACCGAGTGGCTTCATACATATCGTGCAGCAGGACTCACGCTATATAAGCGATAACTACAAGACGAGACTGCGGAACAAAGAGCAAGAGCATGGTAGGGGTCAGGTCTAGCATTGTAGCCTTAATACCGGACCTGACCAGGTAACTGACCACTAAAGGCTACAATGCTAGACCTGACCCCTACCATTCCTGAAAATTAAACGAGTCGGTCGATAAGCCGGGTTCTGTCGTGGATGATCATTCATCTGCGACAGGTGTCACCACCTGCCTGTAGCGACCTACCCGAATCCACTGTGGGCCACAGCTAATGGATTCCTATTTGGTCTTGCTCCGAGTGGGGTTTACCATCGCCACGCCTGTTACCAGTCGCGCGGTGCGCTCTTACCGCACCTTTTCACCCTTACCCGACCACTCGGGAGTGGTCGGGCGGTATACTTTCTGTTGCACTTTCCGTAGGCTCGCGCCCCCCAGGCGTTACCTGGCACCCTGCCCTGTGGAGCCCGGACTTTCCTCCCCCCAAGCACTCGAGAGTGATTGAAAAGCGATCACCTGACCGACTCGGC
>QNFS01000201.1 GCA_003646415.1 Gammaproteobacteria bacterium | reverse complement strand
CTGGTGCCGGCTTCCGGCCATCATGTAAGTGCACAGGCCAACCCAGAGGCTCGTGAAAAGAATGAACAACCAGCGCTGCTGGGCGAACAGGGCGACCAGGGTCAGGGCTGCCAAGACCCCCATCACGGTACCCATCATACGCAGGGCGCCCTTGTTGAAAGACTGCCCCACGGTTGCCAGGCTGATGAACGCTACCGCAAAACCGGCCCAATAGGGTCGGTCCCAGCCCATGTGCAGGCCGACGCCGTAGACGATCGTCATCGCCAGGGCGGTTTTGATGGATTCCTTTATATCGTGCGACAAGGTCATGGCCGCAAGTGTACCGCACCAATGGACGCGGCGGGAATGCAGTGGTCGCCGCTAGATATCAGGCGCAGCGATGGGGTCATCGCGCCTCGGCCATAGGCGGTTTCGATCTCGGTCAGGTAACCACCAAAGGCCACCCCACCAGCAGCACCCCCCCGGCAGGGAAGCACTCGCCAACAGGTAGACCGAGGCCTGCAAATTACGAATGTTCAATTGTCGGTTCATCTATAAGCCGGCCCGGAAAATTGAATATTAGAATGAGAATGAGCCACAGCAACTCAGTGATGGAAATTCCCGCCTTCTTTTCTGCTGATGAACCCTGGTTGTGACTTGAACCACTCCAAAGCACTGCGCATATCACGCAGCAGCATATCGGCCATATCACGACTAAAGCCTTCTTTTACCACCACGCGTTGCACAATCAGGTCCTGCCTGTTTTTCGGCATCGGGTAGGCCGGGACTAACCAGCCTCTTTCGCGCAACTTATCCGCCATATCGAACAGGGTATAATTAGTCGTGTTGCTGGCAGCCTCTGTCATTTTCCAGCAAAACACCGGAATATCACTGCCGTCGGTAATCAATTCAAACGGACCCATCCGGGCAATTTCGCCGGATAAATACAGAGCCACGTCCTGGCAGGCTTGCTGTATGCGCCGATAACCGTCCATCCCCAGGCGCAGGAAATTATAATACTGCGCCACCACCTGGTTGCCAGGCCTGGAGAAATTAATGGAAAAATCGATCATATCACCCCCCAGGTAAGTCACATGAAAGACCAGGTCCTCCGGCAAATGCGCTTTGTCGCGCCACAGAATCCAGCCAACCCCCGGGTAGACCAGGCCGTATTTATGCCCGGAGGCATTGATGGAAACAACCCGGGGCACCCGAAAATCCCACTCCAGTTCCGGTTGAAGAAATGGCGCTATAAACGCTCCACTGGCACCGTCTACATGAACAGGGATATCAATACCGGTTTCTTCCTGATACTTATCCAGCGCATCTGCCACCTCTTTAACCGGCTCATAGCTACCATCCATGGTGCTACCCATGATTACGATCACGCCAATGGTGTTTTCATCGACCAGTTTTAACGCCTCCTCGGCGTTCAGGGTGAAGCGGTCACCTTCCGAGGTCACTTCACGCGCCTCAATATCCCAGTATTTACAAAATTTATGCCAGCAAATCTGGGTGTTGGCCCCCATCACCAGGTTGGGTTTATCAGTGGCTTTACCGGCTTCTTTCATTTTATCGCGCCAGTTCCACTTCATCGCCATGCCGCCCAGCATTGCCGCCTCACTGGAACCAACGGTGGACGTCCCGGTAGCCATTTCATGATCGGGTGAGTGCCACAAATTGGATAACATATTGACACAGCGGCTCTCTATTTCAGCTGTTTGCGGATACTCATCCTTGTCAATCATGTTTTTATCGAAGCATTCCGACATCAATGTCTTTGCTTCCGGCTCCATCCAGGTCGTCACAAAGGTCGCCAGGTTCTGCCGTGAATTGCCATCCAGGATCAATTCATCATGAATCAGGTTATAAGCCGTTGCCGGTGCTGTACTTTGCTCGGGGAAACGGTGTTTGGGAACATTTTCCGTCATTTCCCGGGCTGCATAGGTGGGGGTTAAAACGGATTCTTCATTCAGTTGATGTGGAGGTTTTTGATCGTGCATTTGACTATCCCAATAGAAATTAAGAAATAGATGAAAAGTATATAATGTTCCTGATATGCCACTTTACACTACTGCCCGGAAAAAAGGTGCCCGGAAAAAAGGAGTGTATAGCAATATTACGCGAAACGCCGTTGTGGTACGCAGCGCGTAGCAGGTGTACCGGGCGAAATGGTTTGGCTGCTGATTTTACTGCCTGTTTCCGGTAAAGTGCAGCGTTCCTGATGACTTCGGTAACGCTGAGTTGCGTGTCGCTTACCCAGAGGCCAAGTATATGCCAGACTTTAAGATTGCGCCCTCCATTCTCTCTGCGGATTTTGCCCGTCTGGGTGAAGAAGTGGATAACGTACTCGAATCCGGTGCGGATATGGTGCACTTTGACGTGATGGATAACCACTATGTGCCCAATCTGACCATTGGGCCACTGGTGTGCGAGGCGCTGCGCAAGCACGGGGTGACCGCCCAAATCGATGTCCATCTGATGGTGAAACCCGTGGACCGTATTATTCCTGATTTTGCCAAAGCGGGTGCCAGCTACATCACCTTTCATCCGGAGGCCAGTGACCATATCGACCGCTCCCTGCAGGTGATTCGCGGTGAAGGCTGTAAATCCGGCCTGGTATTTAATCCGGCAACACCGCTAACTTATCTGGAATACGTCATCGACAAGGTGGATATGGTGTTGCTGATGTCAGTAAACCCGGGCTTCGGTGGGCAGAGCTTTATTCCCGTCACTCTCGACAAGCTGCGCGAAGCACGCAGGATTATCGATGGCTCCGGACGTGACATCCGACTGGAGATCGATGGTGGCGTCAAGGTGGATAACATTCGCGAAATCGCCGAGGCGGGCGCGGATACTTTTGTGGCCGGCTCCGCCATTTTCAACGCTAAAAGCAGCGATGATCCGAATGTCTACAATAGTGTCATACAACAGATGAGGGATGAACTGGCCAGGGCCGGCTAGCGAGACCGAACAGCTACCGAGTGTCATACTCAAGCTTATTGAATGTTGCCGCAGGTAGCTGCTTTCGGGCTTTTTTTGCCTTGCAAAGGCATGCTTTATCCTAACTGAGCAAGGCAAAAAACGCCCGGAAGCAGCGGGATGTAAACACTTTCGTCTCAAGTAAACATTCAGGCCAGGTAGGCGCGATCCTCTGCGCCTCTCACAGCCCCCCCTCCTTCAATTTTCGGTAGCGCCGAATCAGGTTGTTGGTCGAACTATCGTGAGCGAGCGCAGGTTCTTCCACACTATCAAGTTCCGGAATTATCGCCTGCGCCAGTTTCTTGCCCAACTCCACCCCCCACTGGTCGAAGGAGTCGATGCTCCAGATGATGCCTTGCGTAAAAACGTTGTGTTCATAAAGGGCGACAAGGCTGCCGAAGGTTTCCGGGGTGAGGCTATCGGCAAGAATCGTGTTAGACGGGCGATTGCCATCGAACACCCGGTGGGGTACCAGCCAATCCGGTGTACCCTCTGCCTCAACCTCCTCGCGCGTCTTGCCAACGGCGAGCGCCTCGCCCTGGGCGAACATGTTTGCCAGCAGGATATCGTGGTGCTCTCCAAGAGGGTTCAGCGATTTGCCGAATGCGATGAAGTCACAGGGGATAATTCTCGTTCCCTGGTGGATCAGTTGGTAGAACGAGTGCTGGCCATTAGTCCCCGGTTCGCCGAAATAAACCGGCCCGGTATTGCAGTGGACCCTGTTACCATCGAGGCTCACCTGCTTGCCATTACTTTCCATGGTCAGCTGCTGTAAGTAGGCGGGAAAGCGCTTGAGATATTGCTCGTAGGGCAATACCGCCACTGTCTGGGCGCCAAAGAAGTTGTTGTGCCAGAGCGCCAGCAAGCCCATCAGCACCGGCAGGTTGCGCTCAAAGGGGGCACTGCAAAAATGCTCGTCCATCTGGTTGAAGCCAAACAACATGGCGCGAAAATTTGCCGGCCCGATGGCCAGCATCGTCGACAGTCCGATCGCCGAGTCCATGGAATAGCGCCCGCCGACCCAGTCCCAGAAGCCGAACATATTGGCGGTATCGATGCCGAACTTCGTCACTGCCTCCGCATTGGTCGACACCGCGACAAAGTGCCTGGCGACCGACTTGATGTCACCATCGAAAGCGGCAAGCACCCAGTCGCGGGCCGAGTGGGCGTTAGTCATGGTCTCCAGTGTCGTGAACGTCTTTGATGAAGCGATGAACAGGGTCTGGGCCGGGTCGAGGTCGCGCACCGCTTCGGCGAAGTCGGTGCCGTCGACGTTGGATACGAAGCGAAACGTCATGGCCCTGTCGCTGTAATACTTCAGTGCCTCATAGGCCATCACCGGGCCGAGGTCGGATCCGCCTATGCCGATGTTGACGACATTTAAAAT
>QNFS01000200.1 GCA_003646415.1 Gammaproteobacteria bacterium | reverse complement strand
GTGGCCAGCAGCGAGGAAAGTGAAGTGGTCGACCCCTGACGCTAATTGCGTCAGGCCTAATTCGTGCGCCTGAGCAATATTATCGCGATACCCAATATAAGTATTCCCGGGGCCATAACAGTCAGTGCGACATTCCAGTGAAGTATGCCTGCCAGATGACCACTGATTTGCTGTACCAGGTAGTAGGTGATTCCAACCAGGCCACCCATCGCCACCCGCTGGCCCACAGGAACACTACGGGTAGAGCCCAGCAAAAACGGTAGCGACAGCAAAGCCATACCCAGCAATCCCAACGGAATACTCATCTGCCTCCAGAACATTACCCGGGAGGATTCAGAGTTCATATTGTTTTCCTCCAAACGCTGGATAAACCGCCATAAATCAGCGGGAGCCAGAGAACCGGCAGGCGTTATCAAGGTGCGGGTCTGCTCCTCGCTTAGCAGGGCCTCCCATAGGAGCGTATCTTTAAACTCTGATTGTGCACCGGTGTTATCGAGTTGCGTTTTGCGTACCTTGTGCAGCAACCAGGTATTGTCCTGCAGTAGCTCCGCCGTGGGTGTTTGCACCGCCTTTACCAGATTACCCTGCTCATCAAACTGATATATCTCCACTCCCGCCAGTGTTCGGTTGGGCCGAACAAGGCCGATTCGTATAAAATATCCCTTGTTACGTGTCCAGAACTCATTATTAACACCCGCCCCTGTCTCCTCTTCCAGGCCAGCCAGGCCGGGGTCCATAAAAGTTTTAGCCCTGAGTTGGGCGGCGTTGTATTCAACCCGGGGAATAACCAGGTTTTGCAGCAACATGACAACGGCGATGAGGACCACGGACAGTTTGATAATGGGCAATGCAATGCGTACAGGTGTTATCGCAGCGGCGCGCATCGAGATCAGCTCCAGGTTGTTCGCCAGCGCCCCCAGGCCCAACAGACCTCCCAATAAAACAGTTACCGGAAGTAAGTCGACCACTAATGCCGGCAGTGTGTACACAACGACCAACAAGGCATCTACAAGTTCATAGGCCCCCTCTCCAACATCTTCAAGCGCCTCAGACAGGGCCAGAAAACTAAACAAAGACAACAAAAGCAGCAGCACGGGTACGCAGCCCCCCAGGAAACTGATGCTTAGATAGCGGTCAATTTTAGTCATTTTTGCATTTCGCCAGTGCAAACCTCAGGCGGTGCCAGGGTGTGTAGGACAGGACTACCACCAGGGCCAGGAACAAAGGCACCCAAAAGATAGTTGTTAATTTTTGTTGCTTTACCCAGGTCTCACTGACACCCATCAGATTGTAATACGCCGCATAAATGACAAACGCAAACAATAGCCTGGCGAACCGCCCCTGTTGCGGCCTGCTGCGACTGAGGGGCACCACCAACAGCGCGAGCAGCAAGGTGGTAATCGGTGTTGAAAGACGCCACTGATACTCGGCGCGCTCTTTCGGTTTCCGGGAAAGCGCTAATTGTGCACTGGCAATGGATTTGACTTTATAAGCGGGCGGTTCGGGCTGCTCATTGGCAACATTCATGGTGAAGTGATCAATTAGTGCAAAAAGATCCGGCCCGTCATCCACCCGTTTAAAAATACGCGCGTTATTCAATTCTAGTATGTGGTATTGCGACTGGGGTCGCTCTATAAAATCTCCTGTTTGGGCGGATACAATCTGTATCTCGCTGTCAATTCGGGTTCGAATAAAAATGCGGGCCAGGGCCTGATCGGCAGAAATATTTTCAACAAATATTGCGCGCTCCTGTTCCTCGCCGCCCTGGCTGGCTGTTTCGCCGTTCAGGACTGTTTCATCGTTCAGGACTGTTTTACGCGTCAGATAGAATTGGCCCGCTTTGATGCGGTCTATATCCGAGGAAGCTTCCGCAATTGCCAGTATTTGGTAGGTCTGGGTATACGCCCAGGGCCTTACATAAATGGACAGGGCTGCTATTGCCAGCGCCAGTGGAATTGCCAGCGTCACAACCGGGCGAACCATACGGGACTCGCTTATGCCACTGGCTTGCATTGCGACGATTTCTGAATCATGGTGCAGCGTTCCCAGACCCAGCATGAGACCAAAAAATAAGGCGATCGGTAGTAAAACTTCAAGGGCTATCAGGACTTTTAACAGCGTGAGGCGAACGACTTCACCCGTATTTAGCAGACCGGCATCCGCCTGGGTTAAAAACCTGGAAAGCGCATAACCCACGAAAATGATCAGCAGCACAGCCGCAACCAGAAAACACGGCATCGCGACCTGTCGTACTAGATGTCTATCTATAATCAAACCAGGGTCACTCCCTCATTGGCCTCTACAACCCTCCCCGCCTACAATGGGCGTACCGCGAAAGGGGATGGTGCCTCATAATTCCCGGGATTATATAGCCGTTGGCGCTGAGCCGGTGAGTCCGATTGTAATCCACTTCGGTATAGTGAAGTATCATTTGTCCAGTTTTCATTGACACATACCAGCCGCCGGGTATGCTCAGGTGGCGGCCCAAACGGTCACCAACGGGGCAAGAACATTCAGAGTTACTCATGTCTGGACATCATCTATCAGAGAACACAAGGCGCATAGCCTGCCTCCTGCTGACTGTCTTTTTTAGCATTCAAACAGGGCTGGCAGACATCCTGGACCTCAGTTCAGACGACACCGTAACAATAACCGCCCAGAGGGCCTGGGAAGACAGCGAAGGCGACATTACGCACTTCAGTGGCCGCTTCGAATTACGCGCGCCGGACTGGTACGTGTCCGCAGACACCGCCGTGGTATACGGCAAATTGGACGACCCCGACAGGCTGATTGTTGAAGGCAAGCCGGCGAAAATTTTCATTTTGCGAGATACAGAGAAAAGTACCAGTGCCTCAGATTCAAATTCCGATTCAAAACCAAATATTGAAGGCGTCGCATCCACAATTGAATACCACCGGACCACCAACACACTAAAAATGCGTGGCCTGGCTATTTTAACGCGTAAAGATAATACGCTTTCCAGTGAAATAATTGAGTACGATATTGACGAAGATAGTTATTCTGCCGGTGGTGAAGGCGGCATAAATATCCAGTTTAGCCCTGAGGACTAGAGTGGAAGGAAGCATGCGTGAGCAACCCTGAAGAGCACCCCGGCGCGCACAATCCGATGCGCCGGGTACTTGGCAATTTCGGGCTTCTGGTACGGGGGCGTGGTATTGGCGCCCTTATGGCGCTGGCCGCCACTGCCTTGATGGCCAGAGCGCTGGGGCCTGCCGAATTCGGCCTGGTGATTCTGATACACACTTATGTCATGCTCGTACGTGGCCTGCTCAATTTTAAACAGTTCCTGGCGATTGTGCGCTATGGAGTGCCCGCACTTGATGCCGGTGACACTCGTACACTCCAGCGTCTGATTAGTATCTGTCGGCGAGTTGATCGCTATACCTGCATTACCGCTACCGTTCTGGCGCTGATTCTGGCGCCCCTGATCGGGCCCTGGATGGGTATGGATCAAGACCATGTGGTCCTGCTTTGTATTTACAGTCTCGTCTTACTGACCACAGGCAACCGTACCGACACGGGCATCCTTCGCCTGCTTGATCAGTTTGACATCCTGGGAAGGCAGATGACAATCGGCCCGATCATCCGTTTTTTCGGGGTGATTATCGCCTGGTGGCTGGACAGCCCATTTCCAGTGTATGTAGCGATTATGGCTTTCGCTTATGGAACAGAAAATGTTTATCTGAGCTGGTGCGGTCGGCGTGAGTACCGCCGGCACATCGGCGATATCGCCGAAAGTGAAAATAACCGTGATGCAAACATGGCTGAATTTTCTGGCTTACGTCATTTCCTGTGGATCACCTACTGGCAATCAAATGTCGATCTCATTCCCAAGCACGGCTCCATTATGCTGGCAGGTTACCTATTGGGGCCAGCCGATGCGGGGCTTTTGCGCCTGGCGCGACAGTTTTCCACCATGCTATCCAAGCCAGCCGGAATGATTCGGCAAGTGGTATTTCCCGACCTGACCAGAAGCTGGATACAGGGTAGTTCCGATTTCAAGCTGGTCGTTTACCGTACAGCCCTGCTTGCTGGCGGCCTGGGACTGTTTTTCGTGTTGGCCGGGTACTTTTTCGGTAGTACTCTGCTGGGCGCGCTCATTGGTAAAGAGTTTGTCGCCGCCGCGCCGGTGCTCACTCTGTTGCTGCTGGCATCCACCTTTGATCTCACCGCCTCATCGTTGCGCTCTGCCGCCTATGCCATTGGTCACGCCGGCAAGGTGCTGCGCCTGTACATAGTGTCGGCAGCTATCTATGTGACACTGTTTATTGTGCTCACATTGCAGGTGGGTTTGATAGGCGCGGGCCTGGCCGCCTGTGCCGCCGCACTAGTGCGACCGCT
>QNFS01000199.1 GCA_003646415.1 Gammaproteobacteria bacterium | reverse complement strand
CGAAACCCGATCAGGCCCCGGGCCGGAATAATAAACTCCAGTCGCACCCGACCCTTGCCATCGGGCACCATATTCTGCAGCTCCGCGCGACGCAGGCCCAATTCCTCCATCACCGAACCCTGGTGCTGGTCTTCGCAGTCAATCACCAGCTGCTCATAGGGCTCCTGCAGCACTCCGTCGACTTCTTTCTGGATCACTTCCGGCCGGGATACGCCCAACTCAAAGCCCTCCCGACGCATGGTCTCAATCAACACCGACAGGTGCAGTTCACCGCGGCCGGAGACCTTGAACTTGTCGGGACTGTCGCCCTGCTCCACACGCAGGGCGACATTATGAATCAGCTCCCGCTCCAGGCGCTCCCTGATATTGCGCGAGGTAACGTATTTGCCCTCTTTACCGGCAAAAGGCGAGTCGTTTACCTGGAAGGTCATACTCACAGTGGGCTCGTCCACCGACAGGGGCGGCAGCGCCTCAGGCTGTTCCGGGTCACACAGGGTATCGGATATATTCAGGGCCTCAATGCCGGTAATACAGACAATATCGCCCGCCTCGGCGGATTCCACATCGACCCGCTCCAGCCCGAGATAGCCCATAACCTGCAGCACGCGACCTTTGCGGGTGGCGCCCTCGCCATCTACCACGACTACCTGGGTATTCGGGGACAGCTCGCCCCGGGTGATGCGGCCAACACCGATCACTCCCACGTAACTGCTGTAATCCAGGGCACTGATCTGCATTTGCAAAGGGCCGTCGGAATTCACCGCAGGTGCCGGCACTTTATCGATGACAGTCTGGAACAGAGGCTGCATGTCTGTGCCCATGTGCTCGTGTTCCAGGCCGGCAATGCCCTGAATGGCCGAGGTATAGACGATCGGAAAATCCAGCTGTTCCTCCGTGGCCCCAAGTCGGTCGAACAGGTCAAACACCTGGTCCACCACCCAATCCGGACGCGCCCCGGGGCGATCAACCTTGTTAATCACCACAATCGGGTTCAGGCCCTGCTCAAACGCTTTGGAGGTGACGAAGCGGGTTTGCGGCATGGGGCCGTCCACCGCGTCCACCAGCAGCAATACCGAATCGACCATGGACAATACCCGCTCCACTTCACCGCCAAAATCGGCGTGCCCCGGGGTATCGACGATATTGATATGGTAGTCGTTCCATTCGATGGCCGTGTTTTTCGCCAGAATAGTGATGCCGCGCTCCCGCTCCTGGTCATTGGAGTCCATGACGCGCTCGGTCCCCTCAGAACGGCGATCGAGGGTGCCCGACTGTTGTAGCAGGCAGTCCACCAGGGTGGTTTTGCCATGGTCTACATGTGCGATGATGGCGATGTTGCGAAGCTTCTCGATCAAGAGGTTACCTCAGGGCTGGTGGCTCAAAAAAGGGCGCGGATTATACCCCAAAGGGGCAGGACGAGCCTATTTAAGCTGAGTGTGAAAATTACGAAAACAGTTTTGACCACCGTGCCCGGTGCAACGCACTGTCCTGGTGCTCCGACCACCTGTCAGGGGGCATATACCTTGACATCCAGCTCCCCGGATTCCAGCAGATGGCTGGCATGAAGGCGGCTCATAACGCCCTTGCCGCAATAAAGCATGTAAGTGCCACCCGGGACAAGCTCCGATGCACGACGGTGCAACTCGTAAAAGGGGATTTTGATCACCGGGATGTGCAGCTTCAGGGGCGCCAGATCTTCTTCGTTGGGGTGGCGGATATCGATAATGGTACTGTTGGCGAGTGGCACGGACAATACTTCTACATCCAGGCGCTCCAGGTCTTCCTGCGCCAGCTGATCGATACGGGTTTGGGTTTTATTGGCGAGGGCCCGGTCCAGGATCGCCATATCGAAATATTTCTCCTGCGCCTCCACCCGGTCCAGTCTGGCCCGGGTTGTTGGATTGACCGAGATCACACCGCAGTATTCCGGCATATTGGCAGCGAACTCCCCGGTGCCGATATTTTTCGCCATGCGCACGATATCTTCTTTATCGGTAGCGATCAGGGGGCGCAGGACGAGGCGGTCTGTAACACGGTCTATCACCGACAGGTTGCGCAAGGTCTGGCTACTCACCTGGGCCACACACTCGCCGGTGACCAGGGCATCGACCTCCAGTTCCCGGGCCAGGCGGTCACCAACGCGCAGCATCATGCGCTTGAGAATCACGCCCATCTGCCTGTCCTCAACCTTGTCCAGCAACTCCGCCACCACCTCCTCAAAGGGCACGCTGATAAACAGTACCCGCTGGTTACAGCCATATTTTTGCCACAGGTACAGGGCAACCTCTTGCACCCCGATTTCATGATCCCTGCCACCCAGGTTGAAAAACAGGAAGTGCGTGCGCATGCCGCGCTTCATGGTCAGGTAGCTGGCCACGGGCGAGTCGAAACCGCCGGATATCAGGGAAAGTACCGCATCCAGGCTGCCGATAGGGTATCCCCCCAGCCCCCGGTGACGCCGCCCAATAACAAATAGTGTCTGCTTGCTGATTTCAAGGTCCACCGTCACATCCGGATTCTTGAGCTTGACACCGGCGGCCCCGGATCTGGCAAGCACAGCCCCGCCCACCACGCGCTCCACCTCTATCGAAGTGAAATCATGGGTGCCACTGCGCTTGCAACGTACGGCAAACGTCTTGCCGACCAGTCGCTCGGCGTAAACAGGCAACACCTGCTCTACAATTGCGTCCAGCTCAGGAAGTGGGTGCTCACTTACCTCCAGGACGTAAGTAATACCAGGGGCATTGCACATGGCCTGCACCATTGTGGCCAGAACCGTCTCGTCCTGCTCGCTGGTCTGTACTTGTAGCTTGTCCCAGCCCTTATGTACCACCACCGCCGGATCGATATCCCGCAACAGTGCGCGCAGATTGTCCGCCAGCTGACGAATAAAGCGACGGCGCACCGGCTTACTTTTGATAGCGATTTCGGAGAAATACTTGACAACGAATTTCATTAGGGCCATAACCATTGCGTCTGATCAGGGCATGCATTATACGGACTTAATCCGTATCTTTGTGCAGATCAGGCATGCAATCTTGCAGGTAGCAGGTTTTCGCACCATAATGGCGCGGTTGTGTTCTATTATGGTGCATATATGATGTGTCCCGCGCAAACACTGGTAAAAACCCTCTGAATTTCAGTGAGTTACCTTTAGCACCTTTTTGGCACAGCTCTTGCTGTTCTTGCTGTCAGAGATCTTACTGTCAGAGATCTTGCTGTCAGAGATCTTGCTAATAGTGAGGCTGAAGAGAATCTCTGGAGTCAACCGCTCCAGGTTGCCGGAAAAACACCGCAGGCCAGTCCGGCTGGCCTGATTACAATCCAATGGAGGAAATGAGATGTCAGACAAGACTGTAAATCTGATCAAAGAAAACGAAGTGCGCTGGGTTGACCTGCGCTTTACCGACACACACGGCAAGGAACAGCACGTCACCATCCCCATCTCGGAAGTAGGCGATGACTTCTTCGAATCCGGAAAAATGTTCGACGGCTCTTCTATCGCCGGCTGGAAGGGCATCAACGAATCCGACATGATCCTGATGCCGGACGACAGCGCTTCAGTGCTGGACCCATTCACCGACGACACCACTGTTATCGTACGCTGCGACATCGTTGAGCCCTCGACCATGCAAGGCTATGAGCGCGACCCCCGGTCCGTCGCCCGCCGCGCGGAGGAATACCTGAAATCCACCGGCATCGGTGACACTGCATTCTTTGGCCCGGAGCCCGAGTTCTTCGTATTCGACGATATCAAATGGCACGCGGACATGAGCGGTGCCGGCTACACTATCAACTCTGAAGAGGCCGCCTGGTCTTCCAGCCATAGCTACGATGACGGCAATATCGGCCACCGGCCAGGCGTCAAGGGCGGTTACTTCCCCGTACCTCCGGTAGATTCGCTGCACGATATCCGCGCCGCAATGTGTACCGCCATGGAGCAAATGGGTCTGCCGATAGAAGTTCACCACCACGAGGTGGGCACTGCCGGCCAATGTGAAATCGGTGTCAAGTTCAACACCCTGGTAGTGAAGGCCGACGAGGTACAAGTTCTCAAGTACTGCGTACACAACGTGGCCCACGCCTATGGCAAGACGGCGACATTCATGCCCAAGCCCATCGTTGGTGACAACGGTTCCGGCATGCACGTACACCAGTCCATCGCCAAGAATGGTGAGAACGTGTTCGCCGGCGACGGTTATTCCGGCCTGTCTGAAACGGCCCTGTACTACATCGGCGGCATCATCAAGCACGCCCGCGCTCTCAACGCCTTCACCAACTCTTCCACCAACAGCTACAAGCGTCTGGTTCCAGGCTTTGAAGCGCCGGTTATGCTGGCCTACTCCGCCCGCAACCGCTCCGCGTCTATTCGCATTCCCTACGAGCCCAGCCCCCGCGGCAAGCGCGTG
>QNFS01000198.1 GCA_003646415.1 Gammaproteobacteria bacterium | reverse complement strand
GGTGTCTTACAGCGAACCGGTGGGATTCTCAGCGTTACTCGCCAGATCAAGAGTTTGGTCGATGTGGCCTAACTTGCCCTAACTTGACAAAGTGGGGAATAACACCCAACTTTCTTCAACTAGTGAACAGGTGTATAGTATACATTTGTTCACGTCGGCATCGTGAAGCCGTTAAATCATGGCAACAAATCAGGACGAGGGTGGCTCACCAACCCAGCAAACCGGTGTGGCGGAAGTTTCAGGACCCCTTAAGGGCGACCAATCCTACCAGATTCTATTGGACCGCGAGATGGCTCGTGAACCAGAGGAGGTGGTTGAGGAGGTTGAGCCTGTAGTTGAGGTTCCAAATGAGCTTCCCGTAGATGTCCCGACCGAGGATGAGGAGTCTCAGGCCGAACCGGCAGAAGAAGTTGAAGAAGAACCGCCGGAAGAGGTAGAGGAACCACAGCCCGAGGAAGAGGAAGTTCTTTCTAAGTCAGCCGATGAGGAACCAAGAATCCCTCAAAAGCGGCTCAATAAGGAAGTTGCCCGTCGCAAGGATTTGGAGGAACGCTTACAGCGGTCCCAGGCCAGAAATGCGGAGTTAGAGGCAACGGCCAAAACTGAGCCGACCAGTCAACCATCCACGCTTCAGGACACCATGCCTGATGTGACCAGTCTCCCAGCCCTTAATAAGGCACAGGAAGAGGCTGAGGATGCCATAGACTACATTGAGGGCCTTATGGACGGTCAGCCAGACGCAGTTAATGATGCTGGTGACGACGTTTATACGGTGGATGGTGGGGCGCAGTACACCAGGAAAGACCTGGGCGGAATGCGAACCAATGCCCGCAGGAAATTGCGGCGTGAGATTCCTCAGAAGCGCAACTTTCTTAATCAGAGAGTAACGGCACAGCAGCAGGCGACTGAGCGGCATGAGTGGTTGGCGGATAACACCAGCAACGATTACCACCAGTATCAGGCTATTGCAGCATCAAGGCCATGGATCTTAAACAGTGATCCGGCTGGGCCCCTGCTGATAGGTGCCATGGTTGAGGGTTTGAAGGTGATGCGTCAAAGGACGAAAGACGCCAAGAAGCCTACACCGACCAGGAAGAAGGAAGTTGCCCCGCACGTAGATACCACATCAGCCGCACCGAAGCGGGTTGTGGGCAAGGACGGCAGACGCCGGAAGCGGGAGGCGAGAGAGAGCAAGATGTTTTCCAAGGGTAAACTCGAAAGTACGGACGTTAAGAATTTCTTCTTACAACGAGAACTAGATAGAGAATAAATACTTAGAATGGCTAAAGCAACAACCTATTCGGTGGGTTCCAGTGGGGGTAATAGAGAAGACCTCACGGACATCATCAAGATGGTTGATATTGAGAAGTATCCTCTCTGCTCCCTGATTCCTAGTGGGCCGAAACCCGCCGCAACTTACCATGAATATAACATGGATGAGTTGGGTAATGTTTCGACTGCCGGTGATGTCGAAGGCGCAGATGTTGAGAGCTTCAACGATCAATCAGTAAACCGCGTTCGCGCGGGCAACTATGTAATGGGCCTCACTGAGCCTTGGAGTGTATCCGAGGAACAGGAATTGGTGTCCACTGCTGGTGTTGCCAGTGAGGTCGCACGGGCTAAGGACTTTGCCGTCCGAAAGCTGAAACGTAAGATTGAGGTTCAGATTGGCAGTGATGACGACCGTAATGCCGGTGACGGCTCAACGGCTCGTGTGAGTCGCGCCTTGGGTGATTTCATCGACTCTTCGGGGCCGAGTGATGTCAACTCCAAGTACCGCACTCCTTCTGCCAGTATCAATGCAACGGCAACCGGGTCTCTTAGTGAGGCCAATTTCAATGCCGTCTTGCAGAGTGTCTACGAGGCCGGTGGGACAAACTCCATGGCCCTTATTGCTGGGCCTAACCTGACTAAGGCAGTTGCTAACTTCACGCGCATTACAGGCACGGGAGCGTTCAGCACCTATCACCTTACGCAGGATATGACCTCGCATAAGATGGACCTGAAGGTGGCCCTTTACCAGGGACCCTTCAACATCATCTCGATTGCCCCGACCGTTTATAACGGACGTGCATCGGAGACGGCGGCCACAGCCCAATCAAAGGCTCGTGGGTATATCATCGACACGGAATTGCTTCAGATCAACTACCTGACCAAGCCTTATGGAAATGAGCTTGAGAATCAGGGTGGTGGTCGCCGGGGTTACAACCGTGCTCGTTACGCATTGTCCGCGCTCAATCCCAAGGGATTAGGCAAATTCAACGCAACCTCGTAACAGGAGACATTAAATTATGGTAGTCACACAACTCCTGAATAACGAACAGAAGGGTGGATTCACTCACAAGGTTGTGCTCACGCACGCTGACCTGACTGAGACCACTGCAAACACGGCCCAGACCATTGAGATTCTCACGGTTGAACTTGGTAGTCGGGTGTCCGAGGCGTCATACATACTCAAGACCGATTTTGAGGATGCCTCTGATGTCAACTTGAATGCCACCGTGCTTGAAGTTGGTGATGATACCGATCCTAATCGGTACATTGTCAGCAAGGAACTCAATACCAATGGTACTGAGATCCAGGCGTGGTCAACGGCCAACGATGTCAATACGGTGCCTTATACGTACCTGACGGCTGATACCATTGATGCCGTAATTGGCTCGATGGCAGCGAAGTCCCTCAGCGACATTGACACCGGTGAGGTTTGGATCTATCTGAACGTTGTTCATCTTGGTAGATAGTCTTACACCTCATGGTGTTTGATTAACCACAAATTATCGGGGTGGTCCTCTCTTATGGGGGCCACCTCGATTTGCTTATGAGTTTAGACATGACAGACGCCGCAATCAACCAGGAGATAATCGACAAGATTATTGGCCCTGAGGTTGAACAGGAAAAGGCTGGCTACAAGAAGCGTCAGTTACAATGGGCTAAACAGAACCATGCTGCCGGGTCACAGCAGCAGGAAGGTATGGGGCAGAAGGTGGGGACCGTTGATCTGGCAACCTATCTCCGCTGGAATCAGGAAGTGCCTGGTTGTTGGAAAGATCCCGGCTTTGTTAAACAATTTGTTACGGCCAACCCAGAGTGTGCCTGTAAGACCAAATCCTGGTAATGAGTAATCGCACAATTACCTATGACAGATTTCTGGGGAGAGTAGCACCTTACACGGGTGTCCAGAAGTCTGACTTAAATACCGACGACAAGGCCGCGTTGCTCTCATTCTTCAATCGTGCCATCAGGTACATTTGGGAGTACGACCGCTGGCCTGAGGTATGCACGATAGAGACAAGAACCCCATCGAGCAATGTCATTGCCTGGGAACAGGCTGGCGAGACGGCCATAGAGAGTGACTTCGCCATTTACGACGTAGATCCGCATGGCACAACGGCACCTGTTTTACAGAAGTACGACTTAATCACAAGCGGCGCAAAGCTGATTGATGAGGATGCTACGACCAGTGCTGTCTATGTCTGGTACCGTCACCAGGTCCCTGATTTCTACGGGGATGATTACAGTGCCACCGCCACCTACGCGGCAGATGACCAGGTGTATTACGACACGAGCGGTGAGTATTACGTCTGCACGGCTGGCACGCAGGGCAATGCCCCAAACGAGACCGCTTACTGGACCAAGTTGTCCATCCCTTTCCGATTCATTGATTACTGTGTGGCCTCGGCTTACGCGGACTGGCTGAGGCAGGACGGTCAGGCGAGTAAGGCGGCTTTGCAGGATAGAACAGCCGTAGAGGCATTGGACAAAGAACTCGACCGTCTTGAGCGTGAGGAGGGTTACCAGACCGCTCCCCAGGTTAAGACTCACCTGTCAAACTACGATAACATATGAGCGCAAACGTAAACGTTGGTAACTTAGCCGGTCAGAACGGCGGCACCTACATATCAGATACGGCGGCCTATACGCCAACTTCACCCGTTGATGCGTGGTTTGGCATTTACTGTATTGCTGATGCCGTCTTCACTCTTCTGACGGATTCACAGATCGAAAACATTCCTAATGACCTTGAATTAACCGCAGGTCAGGCAATCTACGGTCATTTTGCAGCCATCACGTTAGCCAGTGGCAGCGTAATTGCCTATAACAAATGATGGTCATCGGCGTTGGCGTTGGTGTCAGACCGGCGGGAAGCGTTGTTAGTCCTTCTCCCGTTGCTCCTAACAAGGGTCTTAACCTTTTTGATGGCGGCACCTGGGAGACCATTGGTGGTGATCCAATCGAGGCTTTTGAATAATGAATAAACTACTCCTATCTTTATTGGTTGGTCTGCCGTTGGTCGGGTTCTCGGGCAACATGAGCGACTTTACCACCGACACCACGCCCGGTGACACCCAGCATCTTGTGGGTTACAATACGGCTGTCTCTGGTGGTGAACGTAAGTTCACTATGGCTGACCTGAAGACCTACTT
>QNFS01000197.1 GCA_003646415.1 Gammaproteobacteria bacterium | reverse complement strand
GTAAAACAGCAGGCGCTACCCATAAAAAGAACCTTCGTGGTTCTCCAATGCGCGGAGGCATACGACTCTGATGCCCTGCTACCATCCACTAAAAGCGTACCAAGCTGATGGTCAAAAAAAAATCTTATTCAAAGTTCCGGAATCCGGAAACTACAACCCGCTCCAACTCCCGTGCGGACAATGCATCGGGTGCAGACTCGAGCGGTCAAGACAATGGGCAATCAGATGCGTTCATGAAGCCTCACTATACGAGGAAAACTGCTTCATCACGCTTACGTACTCGCCAGATCACATACCCCTGGATGGCTCCCTTAACAAAACCCACTTCCAAAACTTCATGAAATATCTCCGTAGAGATCATGGAAGTAAAATACGATTCTTCCAATGTGGGGAATACGGGGATCAACTCTCCCGACCCCACTACCACGCTTGCCTATTCAACTTCGACTTTCCAGACAAGGAAATCCTATCAACCAGGGATGGAATCATCCTCTACACATCAAAAATCCTCGCCGACCTATGGGGCAAAGGCTTCTGCACTATCGGCCAGGTAACACATGAATCCGCCGCTTATGTAGCGCGGTACGTCATGAAAAAAATAACAGGCAAGCAAAAAGACCACCTCAACGAAGCAGGTCTAAAACACTATGAAACAATCGACCACCATGGCGAAATTCAAAATAAGACTCCCGAATACATCACAATGTCTCGTCGTCCAGGCCTCGCTAGAGGATGGTACGACCAATACTCTGATGACGTTTATCCATCAGATCAAATCATTACTCAAACGGGATCAATATCAAAACCGCCCAGGTACTACGACAACCTCCTGGAGCGGACAACTGACCAAAGGGAAGAAAACGAAATCTCATCATCACCCCGTATGACCCTTACAATCATTAAGGGTCTACGAAAACAACACGCCCTCCTTAAACAGGAGGACAACACACCCGAACGATTAAAAGTTCGGGAAATATGCAAACAGCAACAAATCAATCACCTACCCAGGGCAATTCATGAAACATAAAATCTTTACCATATTCGACACTAAAGCAAAAGCCTACCTGCCACCCTTCTTCCTTCCAGAACAGGGGATGGCAATCCGCGTATTCGCCGATTGTGTAAACGATCCAAACCACCAATTCAGTAAACATCCGGCAGATTATACCCTCTTCTGCATCGGTGCCTGGGCAGATAATACAGCATCACTAATAGCGAATGCTGCTCCAATAAACCTCGGCGTAGGCGTCGAGTTCATCGAAGAAAAAACACTTGCCCCAGACTTGTCCGGGGCAAATAACCAGGAGCAACAAGCATGAGCAAACAGCGATCAGTCATGAAACATCAATTCAGCCAGGTTCCAAAGGCTGATATACCTCGATCGTCATTCGATCGATCTCACGGATATAAAACTACATTCGACTCCGGCTACCTGGTTCCCATCTTCATCGATGAGGCATTACCAGGGGACACATTCAATCTAAACATGACAGGCTTCTCGCGCCTGGCAACTCCAATATTTCCAGTCATGGATAATATGTATATGGAAACATTCTTCTTCGCCGTACCCATAAGACTAATATGGGATAACTGGCAAAGATTCAACGGCGAACAGCTAAATCCAGGTGACAGCACCGATTTCCTAATACCTATAACAACATCACCCGTAGGCGGATACGCTCCCATGTCCTTGCAGGACTATATGGGAATCCCTACAGGGATCGGAGGATTAGAGCATTCCACATTATGGAATCGCGCATATAACTTGATCTGGAACGAATGGTTCCGAGATCAAAACTTACAAAACATGGTCGCCCAAACAGCAGGAGACGGTCCAGACGCACCAGAGGCTTTCGAGCTATTAAGGCGAGGAAAAAGGCACGACTATTTTACGTCGGGCTTGCCCTGGCCACAAAAAGATAACGGTAATCCAGTAACGATCCCCCTCGGGGATACGGCTGAGGTTCTTACAAATTTTACAGGTGCAGAAGAAATTCCCTTCATGTCCCAAATAACAGGGGAAATGCATACTTCTGACCTGGCAGGACAAAATGCCGACAATTTAATCTATGCGGACTTAACAACCGCAACAGCAACAACAATCAATCAACTTCGCCAGGCATTTCAGATACAGAAAATGCTGGAACGTGACGCCAGGGGCGGCACCAGGTACACCGAAGTAATAAAGGCGCACTTTCAAGTTTCAAGCCCAGATGCACGCCTCCAAAGACCCGAATATCTAGGCGGAGGATCATCAACAATAAATATAACACCGGTAGCAAATACCATACCGACAGACCTCGATCCTACGACACCACAAGGCACCCTGGCTGGATTCGGCACAACATCACTACATAATCATGGATTCACTAAATCCTTCACAGAACATTGCGTTCTGATCGGCCTCGTCAACGTTCGAGCCGATATCACATACCAAAATGGCCTGAACCGCATGTTCAGCCGTCAGACTCGATACGATCACTACTGGCCGGCACTTAGCCACATAGGCGAACAGGAAATCAAAAATAAAGAAATCTTCGCACAAGGCGATTTAGACCTTGTAGCGGACGAGGCCGTTTTCGCTTATCAAGAAAGGTTCGCCGAATATAGATATAAACCCAGCCAAATTACAGGCCGTTTCCGTTCAAGCGATCCAGTAACATTGGACGCTTGGCATCTATCCCAAGAGTTCGCAACTCTACCAACCCTTTCTGACCAATTCATACAGGATAATCCACCCATCGATAGAATAATTGCCGTACAGGACGAACCACAATTTCTATTCGATGCATACTTCAAACTAAGATGCGCTCGACCCATGCCCATGTACGGAGTACCTGGGCTAATCGACCATTTCTAATGGAAGTATTCGACATCTACTTCGCATCAATAATGGCTATGACCATTCACCCAGGCTTCAACAGGGATAACTGTGAAGCCTTAACAATCGAGGAGGCCGCTAATCTGGCCGACCTCATGATTCTAGAAAGGGAAAAAAGATGCCTATCATCGCAGCCGGAATAATAGGAGGTGCATCCCTCCTGGGCGGAGTATTTGGAAACAAGGCCTCCGCCAAACAATCACAGGCTCAAATGGACTTCCAAGGGGAAATGTCCAGGACAGCACATCAACGCGAAGTTAAAGACCTTCGCGCAGCTGGACTAAATCCAATACTATCGGGCACTGGCGGCCGCGGGGCTTCAACACCCTCCGGCGCCCAGGCACCTCAAAAAGACCCAATCACCCCTGCGGTAACATCAGCCCTGGCTGCAAAACGCCAGGCGTTGGAAATAAAATTATTAGACGCTCAAAGCGACAAGACATATTCCGAAACTCAGGGACAACAAAATAAAAACGTATCTACCGCGCTTCAGGCCTGGATCGATGGCGGACTATTAGAGTCCGGCAAAGCACTCGCAGCCAGGGCAATGGCAGAGGCGGGATACGACAAAAAATCAATTACCTTCATCATCAACGATTTACTGGATAAATTGAAAAATTCCGCTAAAGGCGGGGCAAAACCAATTCGTCTAGAGGATCTAGACGAATACGAAGTAATGCCTATCAAACCAATACAACCCAGATCACAAAAAACACCAGGTGCATCTGGAGACAAAAACTACCGACACCCAAGAGGGAGAAATAAATGAAGCAACAACAACCACTAACTAGGAAAAGTGTAGCAATTACCTTTGACGAACCAACAATGGCCAAACAATCATTCCAGGCGGAATGCAATATAAATAACATAATGGCCAAATATCAAAAAACCGGTGTCGTAGACCATATTAATAATCACCAGGCCAACTACGGTGATACGACATCCGACTCATTCCACGATTCCATGAACATAATCGCGGATGCAAACTCAATGTTCGAAGAACTACCATCCAAAGTACGAAAGTACTTCCGCAACGACCCAGCTCAATTCCTTGACTACGTTCAAGACCCAAACAACCAGGACAACCTGGTAGACATGGGACTGGCAACGCGATCTACGCGATCACCAGACACCCTTGTCGAAAATGAGGCTCAAGCCTCGTCAACCCCCCCTTTAGGGGGTAAGGCTCCGCCAGCTGGGGAGGCGGATAGCGATGCTGAAAGCGAGCGTAAAAAGGAAGTTAAAAATTAAACTTCCAAATCCAATAAACCTATACTACTTCCCACTTTCTAAGGGGGATCGAGGGGGTTTGCACAGTTACTTACTTGATGTAACTGTGCGGAGTGACATAATTGTCACTCCTACTACCTAAAATTATGTGTACAATCCGCTAATTTAACCAGGAGCAATAATCATGCGACGACAAAAAATGAAGAAATCGAAATCCAAAAAACTATTCCGTAAAACAGCAGGCGCTACCCATAAAAAGAACCTTCGTGGTTCTCCAATGCGCGGAGGCATACGACTCTGATGCCCTGCTACCATCCACTAAAAGCGTACCAAGCTGATGGTCAAAAAAAAAT
>QNFS01000196.1 GCA_003646415.1 Gammaproteobacteria bacterium | reverse complement strand
GATTTCCAAGACACCAAACGGAAGATTAGAGAGACTCCTTTCTGCTCTAAACGAAATCATTCCGACGAGATGGAATCGTCTTTCTTCATACGGGAGGGGGGAAGATTGGGTGCACAGGAATCGAAATGGGGTACCAAAATTACCTCGTTGATGAAAAACCTGTCAAAAATACCCAAAACCAAATTTCCCCCAGTCAAAGTCATTCGATTCGACGCAGTTCAACTGTCGGACTTCTTGTTTCCGAATGTGGATTTGGAGAGTGGCATTCTCTTGTCCATGAGAGAATCAGCTGGAGCCAGGGGATTCCAGCTCGGATGGACCGAAGGAATGGCTTATGCCCAAGCCATGGTTAAAATGACAGAAGCCGCCGGAGCCAGAGAGATGAGAATCGACGACCCGCCATCCAGAAGTGGGAGCGTTGGGAGGCATTCTCGCCACTCTTCTCATCACAGTGGTTCCCGCCGGAGTGAGAGCTCTTCTCAAAGTTCTCACAGTCGACACAGTGAAGGAGGAAGATCCGACCGAGGAAGGAGACAGAGCAAATCTCCGGAAAGGAAGAAGGACACGCGGTCCTCAAGAGCAGGGAGTTCAACAGACTCCCATTCCGGAAAAGGACGCAGTGATGGAAACTCTGGACATCAGTCCCGGCCTTTCAAGCCTAGGGACAGTAGCAGACGAAGAGAGAACACCCCCTCTCGTCGGGAGTCGGCCAGCCATTCGCGTCCAGGCTCAACGGACAGGAGAAGTCATGAGAGTCAGCCCACTACTTGGCTGGCCTCAGACCAACGACTTCGGGACATTCTGGACAGACCTCGCAATGGACGGGTCTTGACGAAAGGAGAACGGAAGGAAGTCCTCGTGGTGACTCGACCTGGACCCAAAAAGTCCAAAGTCACCGATCGAGGCACGAGGATTGGCAGCATGGGATGGGAAATCGACTCGGCGAGAGGACATCCGAGAGCCCAGCCGCGTTATTTCGCACCAATGAAGCTGGGACTCGACCGAGAAGGATGGATGACTGAGGGAGACACGCTCAGAGCTCCCTGGGTAAATGCCGAGGAAGAAGGGCAGGAGCCCTCCGTCCACCCCATGTGGGCGCCCAGAGCGGAGGAGGTTCGCACTACGGTGGTGCCAATGCAATTCCGGAAATTGTTTCCAGTGTCTGGGAGCTCTCGAGTTCCCATTTCGACGCTTATCAAGTCGGACACTGACTACGCAGGAGAGTACTTCGCAGGAGCTTCCATGCTCGTCACCATCCAGCAACTGGGGCTGAACATCGAAACCGCAGTCAAGTGGCTTCGAGTATGGCACGACCAGTTCCCGAAGGACGACAGCGAAGGGGAACTCACGATCTATCGGAGACAATGGAAATTGTTGCTGAAAGTAGTGGAATCCGTCCGCTACTGGCTTCAATTGGCCGCCGGACCTCACATCATCGGACGAATGCACGATGAGGATGGACAGAACGAAGTCTACTGGCCGCCCCTCATGTCCTTTGAGGAGTACGTGGACTTGGGATTACTCTTGGCCGCTCCTCTCTATCCAGGAGACGAGGCAAGCAAGTTGCCACCGGATCCAGTGGAGGACGCCATTCAGATCGAGTACGAGGAGAGAAAGCAGTTGTGGGAAGATCAGCTGGACCGGCAGGTCTTCCCCTTCCAAGACACTGCTATGGAGGAAGGGTGGAAACGCCCGGTGCGCAACACGGACCGGCATTGGCTCGCCAAGGCCCGCTTCTACCATCCGTTGGTGAATGGCGCACCAGAAGGAGAAGAATACGACAATATCCCCAACATCTGGGAAAAGGAAGAGGCAGCCAAGCTGACTCGAGTGGCCTGTCATCAAGGAGGAGTGGCGCTGAGCAAAGAGGATCAAGTGGATCTGATGCCCACCTATCAGATGATTCCCATCAACCCCCCGGGAACGAAGGGATTCACCAGCGCCGCACTGGGTCCGCAGGCTGTGAACAGCGGGCTGCACCCCTACGAGAAGGAAAAGAGGGACAAGGCCTACAGAAAGTCTCGCGAGGCGGCGATGGATACGACTCCTACGGCAACTTCAGCCGTGGGTCCAGCTTCTGCGGCCATTCCAGCCGTGGATCCTGCCTCCATATTACAAGCACCAGAGACTTCAGCGAGACGACCATCGCAGAAGGCCCGCCGTCGCTCCTCTCAAGAGCAAAGGCAGAAACGCCAACAGGACAGAGAAAGGAAACAGTTGGAACGTCTTCAGTTGCGAGCGGACCAACAGGGAGCTCGGTTGGGGGAGTATCCAAGCCCTCCGATCCCTCCCGCCTTTCTCCTTGGCATGGACATGGATGGAGTGCCAGAAAACGGAATCCGTCACCCGCATCTGTACATGAGCAAAGAGGCAATCCAGTTCCTCTACGCTCAACGGACTGTCAGAAAAGCGGCACCGACGGAGGTAGCGGAGGCTTTGGGACACATCATTCCAAGCGACGCCGACCAGCTCACCTTGGTCTTTCTGGAGATTCAAACCAGAGTCAAAGCTGTGATGCCCCTGCAACAACGGACGATCCTGAAGATGGCCACCAATCTGGCATATTCCTTCTGGGATTATACACTCCAGCTTTTCCGCCGCAAGGGATGGACGGTGCTGAGTCCAGAGTTCTGGGACACCTGGGCCCGGGAACACGAGACATTCGGCGACTTCCAAGACTACGAAGTAGGCAAGAAGAATGTCCTGGAAGCCTTCATCATCGCCCTGTTCCACTTTTTCTTGGTACCCATCAGGATGCGCCAGGAAATCATCGTCTTGGCGTGGGAAAAACCTCACGAAGACCAGCACTGGACTTTCGCTCAAGAAGTCCTTTACACTCTGATGACGTACGTCCAGTACGGGACACTGAGCTCGCTGGTGGCCGACTTCGTTCCGGAGGATCGACAAGCTCTGGAGCGGGAATGCTTGGAATTGGATGGAGAGACGGGGAGTCATACCCATCAGCTGACCCAAGTCGGAGAGTACAAGCTCAAGCAGCGAGAACTTGGATTGGCTGGTGCGGAACCCAAGAGCACCTCCTACAAGGAGCGTAGTAGCCTGGACGACAAGGCAGGGACGTACCGATACGAAGGTGCGTACGCCAGTCTCGCCATGCCGGAAAAGGAGCGCTATCGAGTGATGCTCCGGAATCTCGAAGCTATCGGACGACCGGATCGCAAACGACCTGCGCTTGGGGCAGTTGCCACGCCCCAGCCCAAACGTCCTAAGGGACTGTTTCCGGATCTCGAGGACGATCAGGGAGGAGAACCAGCCCTCCCCGATCAGGAGCCCGCGGAGGAGGACGAACCTTCCGCCGAAATCACTGAGAAGAAGGCGGAAACCTACCGTCGGCAGATGCGCGAATACCGCAAGCGCGAAGCGGATATGATCGCGAGGGCGGAGGGACCCTTTTCCACAAGGCCCGGAGCGCTGGGATCCGAGTACAACATCGGACAGCGGCAGCCCTCGACTTCCACGGAGCCGTCCGGAAATCCGTCGGGAGTGGTTCCTTCCACTCCGGGGGAAACTAACCCCAACATGGAGACGGAGGACATTGATCAACAATGAAGATTTCTGAGGACATCAATCAGTTGGTCGGGAGTATGAAGTAACACGGGGGATTTTAATGTCAATTTTCTATGTTGATATTATGTGCGGCAGCTTTTTCCCCGTAGCTGTCATTTTTTCTTCTTTTTGGGAGCATAAAAGGTTTCTTGTCCTTTTATTACGAGGATTATGGACGTCGGCGAGGTTATTTCTGGGAGTTCCCGCGTAATTCTCAGATGGCCGGAGGCATCAGCCGCAACCTCGCCTGATTGGATAACTGGAGAGCAAGGAGGGGTGACAGACTCATCTGCCACGCTAAACATACGGCACCCAAGTTGTTTAGCTGACCCCGCCCTCCTTGCGCAAGGACCAGCGGCGGACAAGAGCGCGGACAGGATGCCTGTGGTGATAACGTTGAGGGGCGTTCCCGTTTGCTGTGTTCTTTCTCTTTCCGGTGTTTGAGCGGCCTGCTTTCCAGACCGCGCAGTTCTGTATTTTTGTGTCGTTGAGAGAACGTGTCTCTCTGCTGCTTCTTTTTTCTGTTATTTCCAAGCCCGCATTTATTCAAATAAAACATTTCCTTTATCTTATTTGATCCAATCTTGAGCTCATTTATTTGTCAATCAAGTAACGTTCTTTTGTAGATTTCATCATCAGAATATTGTGTAATATCACCGGACAATTAGTCAATCCTTCGGACAGTCTTCAATTGTTCCGACAAGCCAATTTGCTTCTTTTTCATTTACCTAAAACAAGGTAAAGTCTTCTGACGCACGGGTAATAGAACAACTTCGGTTGTTAAGGCAGGTTAAATCACCCCCCCCGGAGTAGAAAGCTTCTCGCCTCCGGGACGGGTTACTACAATTATTACAGTATTATCCTTCCGAAGCCTAAAAACTTGCCAGACTTTCACGTTCCTCTCATCAAATTTTGGACGAAATTGGCGCCGAAAGTAAACCTGGGAGATCTGGTGAATAT
>QNFS01000195.1 GCA_003646415.1 Gammaproteobacteria bacterium | reverse complement strand
TACTATGACAGCCTGACTTCCCTGCCCAACCGGCGCCTGTTCAGCGAGCAACTCAGCTTGCTATTAGACCTGAACGAGCGCAACGGAAAACCACTGGCTCTGCTATTTATCAATCTGGACAACTTCAAACGGATCAATGATTCGCTGGGCCACAGCGCCGGTGACTTGCTGCTGCAAGATGTTGGCAAACGCCTGGTCGGCTGCCTGCGCAGCAGCGACATGCTGGGGCACTATGTGGAGTCGGGGCCGAGGATTGACGTCTCCCGCCTGGGGGGCGACGAATTCACCGTGGTACTGAATCAGCTCGACACTATTGACTCCGCCAGCGTTGTCGCGCAACGCGTGATCGACAGGTTGGTAGAGCCGATGATAATCGATGATCACGAACTGGTAGTCACCCCCAGTGTCGGCATTGCGGCCGCGCCCAGGGACGCGGTTGATGTAGAGGGCCTGTTAAGAGCGGCGGGTACCGCCATGCACCATGCCAAGGCATCGGCAAGAGACGATTTTCTTTTTTACAATGAGGATATGCAATCAACGGGGCTGGATCGCCTCAAGTTGGAATCTGATCTGCGCAAGGCAATTGACCGCGATGAACTGCTATTGCACTACCAGCCACAGGTGGATACCGCTAATGGTTCTATAGTGGGCGTGGAAGCACTGCTGCGATGGGAGCATCCCGAATTCGGCCTGGTGCCGCCTTTCAAGTTCATCCCTCTTGCTGAAGAAATCGGGTTGATTGAGGAGTTCGGTGACTGGGTGCTGGTTGAAGTCTGCCGTCAAATGCATGAGTTCAGGGAGCAAGGTCTCGAACTACCCAAAGTCGCGATCAATGTTTCACCGCTTCAATTCAACCCCCTGTTCATAAACCGGGTAAAAGAGGTGCTAATACAAGCCGACCTGCCAGCATCAATGCTCGAACTGGGGCTATCGGAAGGAGTATTGATGCACAATGACCGGAGCACCATCAAATCACTACAGGAACTCAGGGAGTTGGGGGTCTATCTTTCAGTAGACAACTTCGGGATCAGTTACGCACCCCTGAGCTACCTCGGTAGTTGCCCACTGGATGAGCTCAAAATCGGTCGCAGTTTTGTGGTCGACTGCGATTTACGCGAAGAGAGCGGCAGGCTGGTGAAGGCTATTATTTCTATGGCGAATAGCCTGAACTTGCGCATAGTGGCCGAGGGGGTGGAAACTGAAGGTGAATACCAGTTTCTCACCAGCAACGGAGCACGGGTGATGCAGGGGTATTTGTTCAGCAAACCGGTACCGGCTGAGGAATTGAAGGCGCAGTTGGTGGTGCCGTGGCATTATATGACGCAAATTCAGCGGATAGCACTCACCAGGGAGCTGGCGTCATAATTTCCATTTAGTCACTATATATCCCGGTTAGTAGTAAGATGACGAACTTTTAAATATTGAACTTTGGGTTCGCTTTCCCCGTCCTTGTGGTAACAGTGTGGCGCCTGCAGACCCTTACAGCATTTAATAAAGAGCATAAACTGTAATGTCTGTTGTAGTGCAGGGCACTTACTTGATTACTTGGCTCCCTGCTCGACCTTGCTGAAGGGAATGCCCTTGTCCACGCGTACATCCTGTGGCAGACCCAGTACCCGTTCAGCAATGATGTTGCGCAGAATCTCGTCCGTGCCCCCGGCGATCCGGAAACCCGGCGCGCCCATGAAGGAGTTCTGAAAGACACGGCTCTCAAAATCATTGTCGTCCCTGTCCACGAGAATACCTCCCATGTCCATCAGCTCGACGCCAAAGGAGCCCATATCCTGCATCATCGAAGCGCTGACCACCTTGGTAATGGAGTTTTCCGGCCCCGGTGTCTGGCCACGTGAAAGTGCGCTCATCACCCGATACTTGGTGTTGCGCAGGCCACTCTTCTGACAATACCAGTTGGCGATTTTCTCCCGCACCGCGGGATTGCTCATTGCAGGCTCTCCGTCAATTTCCAATTTCGCGGCCAAAGCCACCAAATCGAGCACATCACAGCCATGACCATCGCCCACCGCCAGGCGCTCATTCATCAGCGTGGTCAGGGATACTCTCCAGCCGTCCCCCACCGCACCGAGTCGCTGGCTGTCCGGGATGCGCACATCGGTAAAATAGACCTCATTGAAATTGGAATCCCCGGAAATCTGTTTGATCGGACAGATCTCTACCCCCGGCGATTTCATATCCAGGAAGAAAAAGGTCAGGCCCTTGTGCTTGGGCACCGAGGGATCACTGCGTGTCACCAGAATGCCCCAGTCACTGTAATGTGCGCCGGAGGTCCAGATTTTCTGCCCGTTGATGATCCAGTCATCGCCATCGGGTTCGCAGCGGGTGCGCAGGTTGGCAAGGTCGGAGCCAGCGCCGGGTTCGCTGAACAATTGACACCAGATATCCTCAACGGTAATCATACGTGGCAAGCGCGCCTGTTTGTGCTCCTCGCTGGCGTAGGCCATCATCGTGGGCCCACACATACCCAGGCCGATGGAATAGGGACGGGTCGGCACGTCATAACGGGCTTCTTCCTGGCCCCAGATAATCAGCTCCATGGGGGTGGTGCCACGGCCACCGTATTCCTTGGGATAATTGAGACAGGCCCAGCCATTTTCCAACTTGAGCTTCTGCCAGGCCCTGGCCCGGGTAATAAGTTCCGCCTCACTTTCCTTGCGTGGCTCCGTTTCTGACATGAGGTGAGCATTGGCGCTGAGAAAAGCGCGCGCCTCAGTGCGAAATTTCGCTTCCTGGGGAGTATCGTCGAAATTCATGGCTCAAGCCTCCTGCGTTATATTTGATTCAAGGGCTGTAACCAGGCGGTCTTCCCACCGGGACAGGCTACCCAGATTGACCGCCAGCGCCTTGGCGCGACGATAGTACATGTGACAATCAAACTCCCAGGTAAAGCCCATACCACCGTGGGTCTGGATGTTTTCAGCGGCACATTCATTGAACGCCTTGGTTGCGCTGACCCGGGCCGTGGCGGCTGCCAGCGGCAGTTCTTGAGCGTCTGTGGACAGTGCCCAGGCGCCGTAGTAGCAGTTGGAGCGCGCCAGCGTCGCGGCGATATACATATCCGCCAGTTTATGTTTGATAGCCTGGAACGAGGCAATAGGCCGCCCGAAGGCGTATCGGCCCATGGCGTATTCCCTGGCCATGTCCAGTGCCGCCTGCGCGCCTCCGGTTTGTTCAAAGGCGAATAGTACAGCGGCCCGATCAAACAGATTCCAGGCCTGGCTCCAGCCCTGCCCGCTCTCTCCCAGCAACTCGACTGCAGCATCGTTGAAGCTGACCCGGGCCTGCGAACGCGTGGGATCCATGCTGTCAACCGCTTCGCGCTGAACTTCACTCGCTGTCAGGTCGACCAGGAACAGCGATGTGGCGCCGCCCTCCTTCGCCAGTACAACCGCGAAATCCGCAATATCACCGTCGGGGACGGGTAATTTTTCACCGCTGAGCTTGCCACCACTACAGTTGCAACCGAGCTTGTCCGGGTTGAGGGCACCGCGGCCCTCCGCCATGGCGAATGTCCCGATAACTTCCCCGCTCGCCAGCTTCGGCAGGTAGGCCTCTTTCTGTTGCTCGCTGCCATACCGCAACAACGCCTCTGTCGCCAGATACACAGAAGATGCATAGGGAACAGGCGCCAGGCTGCGTCCGATCTCCTCTGCTATCACGCAGAGCTCCAGGTAGCCAAGGCCGACACCACCGTACTGTTCGGGAATACTGACCCCGGTCCAGCCGAGTTCGACAATAGCCTGCCACACCTCGGTGTCACCGGATTTTTGTCTGTCGTCCAGCACGGCGCGCACTTTTTCCAGCGGGCATTGTTCGCGCAGGAAGCGTTGCGCCTGCTCACGCAGCAAATTCTGATCCTCGGAAAACTCAAAATTCATATTTTCTCCAAAACCTCGTGTCGGGCATTCTCTCAGAGAAACAACCTTAGGTCATTGTAAGGGCCAATGCCACAGGTATTGACAGCCGCCCTGCAAATAATGTCCGAACAAAAAGATTTCTTTCGTGAAATCCGTCAAACCAAAGATTTTGACAAAGCCATTACCTTCATTCCGTATGCCCAATTTTTAGGTGTATGTTTTTCTGAAAAGGAAGACGATTCCTTATTGTCTCGCTTACCTTTCCAAGAAAAAATATCGGCAGTATCGCATTACCTGCTTTGCACGGTGGCGTTGTGGCGGGGTTTATGGAAAATGCGGCCATCATAAGCTTGATGTGGAGATGGGACTCCACCAGCATGCCAAAAATTATCGACCTTTAATGTTGATTACACGCTTTCTGCTAGATCGTAGGATAAACGAAAAACACTTATTTTTTAACTCCTTGTTTTTCGGCAGGAATATCAAAGTAAGCACTATGAGCCCAAACAACGGTTGCAAGACTTTTTCGACTTTGTTGAGCGTCACCCTGATATTGAAGGACCGGGTATAGCGGCGAATCGTTCGGTACTCGAAATCAAACAGGTCCTTACCAATATCTCTCAAGAAATGAAAGTGGCAAATATAATCCGGTACCTTCGGGAACACTGTGGTCAC
>QNFS01000194.1 GCA_003646415.1 Gammaproteobacteria bacterium | reverse complement strand
CTGTCGAGTCAATTTGATGAGCCGAATGTGATCGCCACCGATATGGGCGGCACCAGTTTCGATATTGGCCTGGTGACCAGTGATGGGGTCAAATTCTACGATTTTAACCCGGTTATTGATCGCTGGCTGGTCAGTACGCCGATGACCTATTTGCACACTCTCGGTGCTGGTGGAGGTTCCATCGCCCGTTTCGACCGGCTTTGGGGTGCGGTAGAAGTAGGGCCCCAGAGTGCCGGCTCCGATCCGGGTCCGGCCTGTTATGGCCGTGGCGGCAAGCTGCCGACCACCACCGATGCCAACCTGGTACTGGGCTACCTGGACGAAAAAAACTACGCCGGGGGCAGTATCAAACTCAGCAAACGTCGCGCCGAGCGCTCCATCCGTGACCATGTTTGCGAGCACACCGGGCTCAGCGTAGAAGAGGCGGCCCTGGCGATTCGCCGCAAGGTCGATGCCAATATGGCCGATGCCATCTTCAAGGAAGTGGCGGTCAAGGGTTATGATCCGCGCAATTTTACCCTCCTGTCTTATGGCGGTGGCGGGCCTCTGCACGCATGTGGTTACGCCAGTAAAATTGGTATCTCACGAATATTAATTCCGCCCTTCAGTGCGGTCTTCTCCGCCCTCGGCGCAGGCAGCATGGACCAGTTGCACATCCACGAGCGTTCGCTCTACCTGATGCTCTACGATTCCCTGACACGCACGGTATTGCAGGACTTTACAGAGTTTAATGCCACTGTGGGCCAGCTCGAAGTGCTTGGCCGCGAAGACCTGCTGCGCCAGGGTGTTGACCCCAAAGACATTAAATCCCGTGTAGAACTAGATATGCGTTACGGCAACCAATTGGCCCAGACAGCGGTGGTCAGCCCGGTTGATCGCATTGAGTCTGACCAGGATGTAATGACCCTGCTAAACCTGTTTAGCAGCAATTATGAGCAGCGCTTTGGCGAAGGCAGCGCCGCGCCGGAGGCTGGCATTCGCATCAATGTGATTCGCGTCGTCTCCTATGTTGAACACGAGACGGTGCTGTTGGAAAATAGTAATATCAACAGCGATGTAACCGTGACCCCCACCAGCAGTCGCGACTGCTGGTTTGAAGGTACCGACGGTGCGCTGCGCACCCAGGTTTACAACGTGGCGGATATCCCCGAAGGGGCATTGATCGACGGCCCCGCCCTGGTGGAAACGCCACACACTACTTACCTGGTTTATCCGGGTTGGTCGTTGACCATGGGCCGGCAGGGGTCTGCCCGGTTACAACAGCACAGCGTCAACTGAGGAGGCAAGCACTATGAGTAAAGTAAAAGCGCCTGGCGAACGTAGTTTGATTGAACAGTTTCTTGACGACAATGTGCTCTTTCTCGGTCCCGACCCCCAAATCATGACTGATCACAGTGTATCGATTCCCAGCGAAAAAGAACTCGCGGCCGTCGAAGCATGGAAAGACCGCACCGACGAAATTCACCTGATTCGCAACCGTCTGCAAACCGCCTGTAACGAATCTTTCGATATGGTGGAGCAAATGGGTGCGGCCCCCGGTGCTAAATGGGGTGACTTGATTACCGGCATTTTCTCCTGCCAGGGGGATCTGTCTCTATCCAGTGCCGGCGGTGTACTTATATTTTCGGTGTTAGCGCAACACCCGCAGAAATTTATTCTGAAGTACTGGAAAGATGACCCGACAGTCGGCGTACGTGAGGGTGATATCTTCATGCACAATGACGCCCGCTACGGCAATATTCACAATACTGATCAGAGTCTGTCGACTCCGGTATTTCACAATGGTGAGATCGTGTGCATCGTGGGCGCCATCGTCCACGAGGGCGAGAACGGTGCCTGTGAGCCCGGCGGGATGCCCGGTGGCGCCGAGAGCCCCTATGATGAAGGCCTGAAAATGTCTCCGCTGAAAGTGGGAGAGAATTTTGAGTTCCGCAAAGACCTGCTCACCTTTTTGCAAAACTCCGTGCGCGAACCGAAATTGCAGATGGAGGGCATGAAGTCCAAGTTGTACGCTTGCCTGCGCGTCAAGAAGCGTGTTGAGGAAGTGATTCGCGACTACGGTATCGACGCTTTTTTGGCGACGGTTCGCGGCACCCTCACAGATACTGAAGCGGAAGTGCGCCGCCGCTTGCGGACCTGGCCCAACGGTAAAGTCAGAAGCAATGTTTTTGCCGACAGCACCCTGCGTGAAAATGTGCTGATCAAGATTCGCTGTGAGGTGATCAAGCGCGACGATGAGCTGATTATCGATCTGCGGGGCTCGTCACCGGAGTTTTTAAACCGCGCCAATAACACCGTACTGGCCTCGATGAAGGGCATGCTGGCCCAGTTGTTCCTGATGTTTATCTGGCCCGACTTACCGCGCAACCAGGCGGTGTTCGCGCCTATTACCGTACTCACCGATCCTGGCTCGGCCCTCAACTGTTCACCGGAAGCGCCCAACGCCCAGAGCATGATGACTTTCTTCCCGGCCTTTACCGCAGTGCAGAGCGCCGTGCCAAAACTACTGTTTGCCGCCGGATTTCGATCAACAGACATTATCTCCTGCTGGTATAACATGATTACCACCTTCGTCTACGGTGGCTTTAGTCAGCACAACGAGTTTGTTGGCAATGTTTGTGCCGACCTCAACGGCATGGGTGGCGCAGCGCGGGCAACTCGCGATGGCGAGCACTCCGTTGCACCGATCTTTGCCTCGATGGCGGATATTGGCGAGCAGGAGTTGATCGAAGAAGAGATCCCGATGATGAAACTGGTGCCACACAAGGTTATGGTCGATAACTGTGGCTTTGGCAAGCAGCGCGGCGGCCATGGCTACCAGCAAATCGTTACTCATAAAGATACCCAGGCCTGGGGCTATATGGTCAATACCATTGGCGCGAAATTTCCCTCCACCTATGGCATTTTTGGTGGCTATGCACCGGGTTGCTATCCCCTGTGCAAGGTCAAGGGGGTCGATGTCTTTGAGGTGATGAAAGACAATCGCGAGCTGATGCGTTACACCATTGAAGATATTATGAACGAGCAGCCCTTCCCCGGTGCTACCTACAGCGCCCATCATGCGGGTCTGCAGTTCGAGCTGGCCGAGCAGGGTGAGTTGTATATGATCACCCAGGGCGGTGGTGGTGGTTACGGCGATGTACTGGAGCGCGATCCAGCCGATATCGCCAGGGACTGGGCCGATGGCATTGTCTCCAAACACACCATTGAGAAGATTTACCACGTGATAATGGACTACGGCACCGGAGCCATCGACCAGGAAGGCACCGATCAAGCCCGCGCCACTGAGCGCAAGGCCCGCCTGGCCCGCGCCAGGCCCTTCAAAGAATTTGCCGCCCAGTGGACCAAAGCGAAACCACCACAAGGCCTGCCCTATTACGGTAGCTGGGATGATCCCACCGTTCTGCACCTGGGTAGCCCCGACAAGACCTGCCCGGCCGATGCCATAGAGCCGGTGATGATGCCCGATCCAAAAGATGTTGAGATCGCCGCCCTCAAGGCTGAATTATCGGCGTTGAAAGGCAGAGCCTGAGTGGCGGGCCTGGTCAAAACCTGGTTAGCGGGCGAATCGCAATTACTGCGCTGGCTCGCCTTTGAAGACTATGCGCGGAAGGTTTTTGCCAACAATCACCCGGCCTGGCATAGCGAACCGATGCGCTATGCGGCGGGTTTGGCCGATGCCAATAAAGTGCTCGGCTCACAGGTGGTGACCTTTGACTTCGGAGCGGTATTTGCCACCCACGCCGGTCTGGCGGCAGACAGTGAGGGGGTGGAACGGATTACAGCCCTGCTTAATGACGCTGCGCTCAGTGCTTTTTGTGCCGATGCGGTTGCGGCAATGGCCCACCAATTGAGCGCTGGGGTCGATGTGGTACTGCAACTACCCTCACCGTCAGCCTTGCTGGTGATGCTCGGTGAGGATATCGATAATATTGATTTCGACCTGCTCGATGATGCGGTGACCGTGTTGGCTGATTTACTGCGCGAATTTGCACAATTGCCAGTAGCGGGCCTGGTGCTTGCTTTCTCTGACAATGGCGTGGATCCCGGTGATGAAGGAGAGGCCTGTGAAGTCCTGCAGGGCCTTGCCGCACATTACGACTGGGTATTCGCCCTGCGCCTGGAAAGTGACGATCCGACCAAGGCGCACTATGAACTGGCGGCGGATATCCGCTTAATTCCAACCCTGGAGGCAGCCCGGCTGGGTGAGCGGGAGAATTTAACAGGTGGCGGTCTAAACAGTGCTTTTTGGAGTGGCGACGCCATATCTCCCATCTCAAGGGCCTGCCTTTACGGTGATGTGCCCGCGGATCTGGATCCCAGGCTTATCATTGAGCGAGTAGCCAGCTTAGCTTGAAATTTGGCGAAAACTTTTCACACCCATTAATGCAAGGCCACGCTATGCACAATACCAGCCAATCTTCCCAGTTTATGTTTCGTAACGCTCTATGGCGGCACGCCAGTAAAACGGCCGTGGTAATCGGCGACCGCGCTTATACCTATAAAGAGCTCGATGAGCTGTCTGGCCACCTTGCCGCGCACCTCGCAGACAATGGCGTAGTGAAACAGGACAGGGTAGCCATTTTGCTGCGCAATTGCATTGAGT
>QNFS01000193.1 GCA_003646415.1 Gammaproteobacteria bacterium | reverse complement strand
CTGGTAGATCACAGCGGGATGTATCACCTGGGAGGTGGCCCCCGGCTGCAATATTGCGGCCCCTTTTTATTGCTTGATGATGTTGTGGTCTTCACCGGCACCCGCTTACTGCCGGCCTTTTCTTCTAAACAGATTGCAGGCAGGGTCACCCCGCTGGCCGCAGCCGGCATCAAGGTGGATCGAAAAACAGTGGTCGTCAAGCTGCTGCAAGGCAGGCACCCGCTGGCCCAGGGCGCGGCAGCTGTGCTGGTCGCGTTCACTGCGGCCGCGGTGTTGCTCTGCCTGCAGGGAGTCTTTTGATTGAGTCCTTACAATTTACCTGGCAACGGGCGACACAGGTTCGTCCTATTGGATATACTGTCTCCATGGGTGGTCGACAGCCACCACACCGGGATCACAATAAGGGGCTGCGGCCTGCATGAATAAGCAACACCTGGATAATACACCACCTAAGGGCCTCAGGGTGTCGTTGTTCGTCACCTGTCTCGCAGACTTGTTCCGACCATCGGTCGCATTCGCCAGCATCAAGTTGCTGGAACAGGCGGGCTGCGAGGTAACAGTGCCTCTGCAGCAAACCTGTTGTGGTCAACCGACATACAATACCGGCGACTACGAATCCACAATCCCACTGGCGCGGCAGGTCATAGAGACACTTGAGCCCGCCGATTATGTTGTGGCACCCTCCGGTTCCTGTGCCGGCATGATCTGCCATCACTACCCCAGGTTATTGGAGGGCGAGTGGCGTGATCGGGCCCTGCAACTGGCGGCCAAGACTTTTGAGCTGACGACATTCCTCAGCGATATCGCCCACATCAAACTCAACGGCAGGGTGCCGGTAAAGTTACCCACCGTCACCTACCATGACAGCTGCGCCGGCCTGCGCGAGCTGGGGATCAAAGATCAACCGCGCAAGCTACTCAAAGAGTTATGTGACACCCAGGTGACGGAACTGCAACAAACCGAGGTCTGTTGCGGCTTTGGCGGCACTTTCTGCGTCAAAATGCCAGAAATTTCTGGCAAGATGGTCAGCGACAAACTCAACAACGCACTGGCCACCAATGCCAAAATTCTTGCCGGCGGCGACCTGGGTTGCCTGCTCAATATCGCGGGCAGGGCGACGCGCCAGGGCGAGAATATTGAAGTGCGCCATGTCGCCGAACTTCTGTGCGGCGACCTCGACGGCCCGGCCATCGGCGAGGGGAAATAAGCCCGATGCAACAGACCAGTGAGACATTCCTGGAAAACGCCAGCGAGGCCATCAAGGATGCGGGCAAAGCCCAGCGCAGGGATATACTGGCCCAGTTCATGCCACCGGTTCGCGATGCCGCGATAAACAACTTTGAGAATTTCGAGGCCCTGCGCCAGCATGTGAAAAAAGTGCAGCAACACAGCCTGGACAACCTGGACCACTACCTCGCCCAATTCGAACAGGAGTCAGTGCGCAACGGCAACCAGGTGCACTTCGCCCGCGACGGTGACGAGTTCAACAGCATCGTACTGGACATCTGCCAACAGCACAGTGCCCGCCGCATCGCCAAGGGCAAATCCATGGTCACCGAGGAGACCGGTCTCAACGACTTCCTGCAACGGGCAAACCTGGACGTGATGGAAACCGACCTGGGCGAATACATTATCCAACAGGCGGGAGAGACACCCAGCCATATTGTAGGCCCCGCCCTGCACAAATCCGCCGCCGAGATTCGCGAGCTGTTCCTGGAAAAACACGATCTGGGGCCAAGGGAACTGGCGGAAACAGCGGACCTTGTGGGCGAGGCCAGAGGGGTGTTGCGAGAGCACTTTCTTAATGCCGAGGTAGGCATCATTGGCGCCAACGCCCTGATCGCCGAAAACGGCTATTCCATGCTGGTAACCAACGAGGGCAACGGCGACCTCTGTGCCAACCTGCCCAGGATACTCATCATCTGCACCACCATGGACAGGGTCCTGCCGCGAGCGGAAGACGCCACCGCCATGCTGCGACTGCTGGTGCGCTCCGCCACCGGCCAGCCGCAGACCTGCTATACCAGTTATTACTCCGGGCCGCGCCGCGAGCATGATACCGACGGTCCACTGGAAACACATATCGTGTTGCTGGACAACAAGCGCAGCGACATACTGGCCAGCGACTACCACGAGATGCTGCAGTGCATACGCTGTGGCGCCTGCCTCAATCACTGCCCGGTCTATGCCAGCGTTGGCGGTCACGCCTATGGCTGGGTCTACCCCGGCCCCATGGGTTCGATACTCACGCCCCTGCTGACCTCGCTGGAACAGAGTGTGGCCCTGCCCAACGCCTGTACCAGTTGCGGCCGCTGCGCCGAGGTCTGCCCCACAGACATCCCCCTGCCCGACCTGCTGCGCGACCTGCGCCACGAGGAGGCCATGGAGAAACTCTCTTCCAGGCCCTGGCGCCAGGGCATGAAAATGCACGCCTGGCTGTTGCGCCACCCACGGCTATACCATGCCCTGACCGCCATCGGCATCCCGATACTGCACCTGCTGGGCCGGAAACGGGGCAGTTTCTCCCGCCTGCCCATGGCAGACGGCTGGACCAGCCAGCGCGACTTCCCCGCGCCCCAGGGGAAAACCTTCATGCAGTTATATAAAGCCCGGAACAAGGCATCAAGGACGCGGGCTGATGACTAATAGCGCCCGCTCACAGATTTTCGCCAAACTGCGCCAGGCCAGTCGCGGCGCCCCGGTCGACACATTGGAGCGGGAGTTGCAGGCCATGGGCAGGGCCCCTGCAGCCGCCCTGCCCTGCCCCGACCTGTGCACCGCGTTCCTGGCCAACGTTCTCAAAAACCAGGGCAGCGTGGATTGCGCTGCCGACCGCTCAGGGACCGTACAAGTGGTTGGACAGTATCTCTACCAGCACTACCGCAGCCATCGCCTGGTGGCGGGCAACGACCCGCGCCTGGCGGCGCTGCCCTGGCGCGATGCCGGCGTGCTACCCCGTTTCGGCAGTGTGGAGCCCGGCGAACCGGTAGCCCTCAGTTTCGCCAGGCTGGCGGTGGCTGAAACCGGCTCAATTGTCACCTGGACCGGCAAGGCCAACCCCGCGGCCAATAACTTATTAGCCGAACATCACATTGTACTGGTGGACAGCGCAGACCTGGTGGCCAATACGGAGCAGGCCTGGGACCGGATCAATCAGGATATGGAAAAATCGGGAAGACCACGGGGCATCAATTTTATTGCCGGCCCCTCCAGCACTGGCGATATAGAGGGACAACTGGTGTACGGCGCCCATGGGCCACACAGCTGGCACGTCATCCTGACGGGCGATGTGCCGGTGACTGCTTTGCACGAGGCCCGCGATCTCGCGGGCGGGTAAACACCGTAAGGAAACTACAGGGGCGTGTAACTGAACTTCTGCCCGCCCAGCACCGCCTCGAACATCAAACCACCCTTGGCGATAGTAAAGACGGCCATCCCTTTGCGATAACCCCCATGAGCCGTGGTCGCGTCGTTGCGGCCGCCGCTGGCGCCCGCCGCCAGTCCACCACCGGTGTTGGCCTCGGCGGAAACACCTGCGGTAATGGCCACAGCCGTAGCCTGAGCACTGAACTCAAAGTTGCCTGAGGTGAAGTCCTTGAAGGCCTGCTCATTCTCAAAAAAGATGATCTGGCTAAAAGCCTGGCCGCCCAGTTGAAGGCCCAGCGTCAGCTGCGCCATGGTAGAATTTCCCATATGCTTGGCACGGGCGAATACACGCCCCTCCCCGTAAGAACCACCAACACCGATACCGGCTTTGCCAATGGTGGGAAATACCGCATAACCGTAGGCGGTCTTGAAGAAAGCGCCACTCTCCCCGGCATTGCTGAAAGACTTGATGGCATCGCTGTAACTATTCGCCCAGGCCGATGGCACCGCCAGGGACAAAAATGACAACAGTAAAACGGTTTTTAAAACTCTTTGCATAGTACAAGACCTTAGTTAATCAGTGTTACAGGTGCGCCGGGCGCATTTATGCAAGCCGCCGCAGTAAATCACACACCCTACAGGAGTAACCCCATTCGTTATCATACCAGTTGAGAACCCGCAGGTAACGACCCGCGGTAACACCCGTGAAGCCCGCATCATAGATTGATGAATGGGGATTGCCGATAATGTCAGAAGACACAATAGGCGCTTCGCTGTACTGCAAAATACCTTGCAAGCGCTCCGTTTGTGATGCGGCGCGCACCGCAGCGTTGACATCATCCACACTGGCCGACTTGCCCAGTTTAACAAACAAATCCACAACCGAGCCATCGGGCACGGGGACCCGGGCGGCGATACCGTGCAGGCGCCCCTGCAACTGCGGCAGTACAACACCCACCGCTTTGGCGGCGCCGGTAGAGGTGGGAATAATATTTTCTGCCGCCGCCCGACTGCGACGCCAGTCCGAGTGGGGCACATCCGCCAGGCGCTGGTCGTTGGTGTAGGCGTGCACCGTGTTAATCACACCCTCCTCGATACCAAACTCATCATTCAGTACACGGGCCATCGGCGCCAGACAATTGGTGGTACAGCTGGCGTTGGAGATAATCCGGTGCTCTGGCAGCAGGCCATCTTCGTTCACCCCCAATACCACGGTGTAATCTATCTGATCCTTGGCCGGCACCGTCAACACCACGTATTTGGCACCCGCCGCCAGATGCGGCTCCAG